>NZ_JASPJI010000010.1:0-98166 GCF_030232285.1 Corynebacterium sp. MSK047
TTCACATCTTTCGGAGTCCAACGACCAGCCACAACAACCTCCAAGTCGAGGTGGCGCATTCACCCACTGACAACTCCCTGCAGGTATGACAATTTTTGAGTTTTAATAATCACCAACAAGCAGAAGGGCTGCGACGAAAACTATGGCCAGGAAAGGCATCGTTCCTATCGAACTCGAGCTGACCTCGGGCACCTTTTACACGTTGTGGGCTCCAAGCTGGCGTGAGGGTGGCTCCGAGTGGCAGGCTCTGCTCGGCCGCGGTGATGACATCTATTTGTTCTCATCGGCGGCAAAGCTCCTGGCTTTCCTACAGTCGGATGCCCCTCACGACTTCACGCAGCACCCCAGCTGGCGAAACTTCAACCAGCAGCTACCGGGAGCGGCCATCGCGGCGCCACGCCACCGCTATGACCTGATTGGGCTGCCAGAGATTCTGGCCGGCCGGGCCGACTACGACCATGTTTCGCGCGCAGATCGCATTCTTGCCATCACTCGCTCGATTGGTGCAATCGCGGATCTCACTCCGATCAACCAGATGTTCGCCTCTCACTCTGTCCTGGCTGCCACACAAAATGGTGCTGATCACTTCCAGGGCAGTGGCGCCGCTCAGTGGTCGGCTATCGGCAATGTCATCTTGACCAACTGGGACAATTGCATTGACGCTATCGACGCCATCGGCGCAAATACTCCGAGCATCGATGAAGAGTCTGAAACCGCTGCTGCAGCCGCATTAAAGGAAGCGGAGGCCGCGGAGCGTGAGCGTCGTGAAGCAGCGGAGAAGAAGCGCGAAGAGGAAAAGAAGTCCGCAGAGGAGACCGCCGGCGATCCGTACGACCAGACGGTGTGGGCCAACGCTGGCATCGACCCGATCAAGATCTCCATCGCTGGCCGAACGCTCTACACCTTGCGTTGTTACATGGGGCGTCGCCCGCTATTCCTGGGCAGCGCCGGTGAGATTCACACGTTCTCACAACCCCGCACGATGGTGCGTTGGCTGCTGGAGCACAAGCATCACGACATGTCGGCGCTGACGACGTGGGATGAGATCATCACCGCCGCCAACGCAGGTGAGCTAGAGGCCGTGGTGCACGAGGACAATGAGTACTCGTTTACCGGTCTGGCCGAGGACATTGAAAAGGGCCCGAACGCCGTGGACACCGCCCAGCTCGCCCGCGCGTACGAGCTACTCGCAGACGCCGCTGACTGGGCTGGCGATGATGCCGTGAACGAAGTGCTGGCGGGCAACCAGCAGCTGCAGTGGCTGCTGAACTTCCTGCTGGACACCGGAGAAATGTCCGAGCCAGTTCCGCCTTACGACGATGAGGCCGAGGGCTGGAGGCAGCTGGAGAAGGATTTGGCCGCTCGGTTCACGACCAAAATCTAGCTCCTCCCAGCAAAGCTGGCCGGCGCTGGCTAGTCCAGCGTCAGGTTCAGCTCATCTTCGGCACCGAAACCCGCACCGTTGACATCAGTTTCGATGTCCTCGTCGCTGTTGTCGATAAGCTGCAGGTAAGCGGGGTAAATAATGGTGTCCATGATGTGCTCGCGGGTCGGCAGATCCACGAATGCATTGTTTAGCGCATTCGAGGTCAGTTCGAACAGCTCGCTGTAGCCGTAACCGAAGTTCTCCACCAACTCCATGCACTCCCGGGTCATGGAAGTCGCACCAATCAGACGGTTATCCGTGTTGACCGTGCAGGCGAAACTCATATCGTCGAGAAGCGAGAACGGGTGATCCGCAACGCTGTCACAAACACCAGTCTGAACGTTGGACGTCGGGCAGATTTCCAGCGGAATCTGGCGGTCACGAATAGCGGAGGCAACCTCCTGGCATTCGATGCCCTCGAGGGAAGCACCGAAGTCCTCGTAGATGCGCACGCCGTGACCCAGGCGGCGAGCACCTTGCACGACAGCATCCTGCAACGAATCGACACCGGCGTCTTCACCTGCGTGAATGGTGACCGGAATGAGGTTTTCCCGCAGCATGGTGAATGCTTCGGCATGGTTAGCCGGCGGGAAGCCATTCTCCGGCCCAGCGATGTCAAAACCGACAACGTACCCGTCGGAGTTCTTCCCGTAGTTGTCGATCACCAGCTGTGCGACTTCCTTGGAATTGTCATTCTGGCGCATCGCACAGACCAGCAGACGTGCGGTGATGTGCTTTCCCTCAGCGGCGGCATGGGCTTCACCCTGCGCCAGGCCTTCGACCAGTGCGTCGATGACAGCCTGCATATCCAGGCCCTTTTCCAAATGGTTTTCCGGAGCCAGGCGCAGCTCAGCGTAGACGACGTTGTCGGCGGCCAGATCCTCGACGGCCTCACGCGCCACGCGCGTCAGCGACTCAGCGGTCTGCATGACGGCGCAGGTGTGCGCGAAGGCGGTTAGGTAGCTCGGCAACGAGCCAGAGTTGCCGGTGTCAATGAACCACTTCTCCAGTTCATCCACGTCGGTGGTGGGCAACTGATCGGTGTAACCGCAGTCCGCGGCCAGGTCGATAACGGTCTGCGGGCGCAGGCCGCCGTCGAGGTGATCGTGAAGCAGTACCTTGGGCAGGCTGGCGACAACCTTGCGCATCTCATCGAGATTCGATGCCGAAGACTGTGTGTCCAGAGACTGAGCATCACTGTGCAAAGAATTAGTCATAATGGCCAGACTATCGGTACTGTGCCCTCCGCTTCTACTTCACTGCCGGTGAATCGTAATTCTGCTTTGTACAAAGGCTTCCGCTCCCCCGTTTTCCCCCATCCACACACGACGAATACGTCATTTCGGGTGACGTTTTACTACCCTTATTTCATCATGTTTCCCTCTCGCCGCTTCTCATCTGCCGTTACGCTGCTAGCTACCAGCGCTCTGCTTCTGCCGAGCACCGCCCCTGCAGCCATGGCGCAGAGCACCTCGCTTACCGACGACGCCCCGATTGTCGGTCCCGCACCTGATATCCGTGACACGGAGGGCTGCCCCTACAAGACCCTTCCACCAGCACCAGTGGATTCCTCTGAGGTTCCGGCTCCCGGCGAAACATCTCCCGCTCCACTTCCGGTTCCTCAAAAGCTGGCTGGAGGTAGCAAGATGTCCGCCTGCGGCATTGTCAGCGGTGAGGGGTTTGACGTTCCGAAGGACCTCTCCGCCTCTGCATGGACGGTGTTCGATTTGAAATCCGGCGATGTCCTTGCGGCGAAGGACCCGCACGGCCGCTACCGTCCGGCATCGATTATTAAGGTGCTGCTGGCGATGGAGGCAATCGAGAATTTGAAGCTCGACACCCCAGTCAAGGCGACCTTCGAGGACGCGAACATGGAGGGCTCTCGTGTCGGCATCGTCGAGGACGTGAACTACTCGGTAGAAACGCTCCTGACTGGTCTGTTGCTTAACTCCGGCAACGACACCGGCCACGCCTTGGCTCGCGAACTTGGTGGCATGGATAAGACCACAGAGAAGGTCAATGCCCTGGCAAAGAAGTTGGGTGCGACGGATACGCGAGTGGTCAACCCGACTGGTCTCGATGCTCCGGGACAGATGACGTCGGCATACGACATGTCACTGTTCTTCCAGCACGCATTCAACAATGAGATTTATCGCAAGCTCTCGGCCACCCGCCTGGCCACCATCCCCGGAGACAAGGCTCTCGAGGTCGATGACTTCGAAATCGCCAACGACAATCAGCTGATTGCCCAGGACTACCCCGGCGCCCTTGGAGGCAAGACCGGTTTTACCGACGATGCCCGTCATACCTTCGCTGGGGTGGCTGAGCGCGATGGCCGTCGTCTCGGCGTCATCGTTCTCGACGTCACTGTGGAGGATTCACCGCGCCCCTGGGAGCAGGCGGCATCGCTTCTCGACGCCGGCTTCGCGGCACCGCAGGACAGCTCTGTCGGTGTCCTCGAAGCGGAAGCGACTGAGGATAAGTTGGTAGAAAAATTGCCCGATATCCTGGACAACGAGTCAACAGGAACCGGGCTAAAAATTACTGTCAGCGCTGCCATCGTAGGTGTCATCGCATTGATTGCGATGGTCACCTACCGCTTCGGCAGACGCGATCGCGGCTAATTATTTCGAACCGAGCAGGCGGTTCAATCCGGACGGGTTGGCCGCTTCCGCACGGACGTTAATGACAGCAGGAGCAGGTGCATCCAGCTCCTCGTCGGCAAGCGCTTCTTCGGTCGTCGCGGTCCAGGCAGTGGCATACATAGTTATGCGCCAGATGAGGTAGAAAACGACCATCAAACCGATGACCGGACCGAAAACTGCACCGGCCGGGTTCGACAGGGCGTTGGAGAAGAAAACGCTACCGAGCTGCTTGACAACCTCAAGGCCAATCGCACCGATAATCGCACCCTTTGCCGCAGAGCGGAACGGGGCGCCCCCGCGCGGCAGGAAAGCGAGCATCCAGAAGAACAGCAGCCAGTTGGCAACGAGACCAATGGCGATGGCAATCAATCCCGCAATAATTGTGATTCCCGGGACATGAGCCAGACCAATCTTGTCCAGCAGGGACTGGGTCAGTCCGGAAGAGCCGGCTGCGGTGACAGCGAAGGTCAGCAGGATCATAACCAGCATGCCCAGCAGACGCAGCAGGTCGCGAACCTTTCCCACCACGAAGTTGCTAGCGCCCAGCGGGCGCTTCCACAGCTGTGTCACTGCGTTGGAGAGGTTGCCCATCCAACCAAGACCCGACCACAGGGTGGCAATGAAACCGACGGTGAAGACGCCACCTGCCTGATCGATCGCACCTTCGATAATTGCGTTGATGGTGTCGCCCATCGACCCATCGATGGAGTCGGTGATAGCGGACTGGATTTGCTCAAGCAGCTGCTCATTGCCACGCAACACAAGCGCGAGGATGGCAAATGCCGTCATGATTAGGGGGAAAATCGACAGCACGGAGAAGTACGTGACAGCGGCGGCAAAAAAGTTACCGCCCTGCTCGGAGTAGCGCTCCTGCATCCGCATAACGTGATCGAACCACGCCCACTTTTCGCGGAGGCGGTCGATTGCGCTCGGTTCATCGGCGTGTACACGCTCGATGCCATAGCGGTCCGTTCTCTTCGGATCTTTTTGAGTAGAGGTTGCCATGTCCCCTACCTTAACGTGCCAGCTTTCGGTACGGAGACTGAAGCGCAGAGTCTACAGCTGAATTACCGGTTGGCGGCCTTCAGGAACCCGACTCGCTCGTACACATCTGCAAGTGTCTTGGCGGCAACTTCACGAGCGCGGTCAGCGCCTTCGGCCAGAATCCGCTCCAACTCACCGCGATCAGCCATGAGCTCCTCATAGCGTGCACGCAGTGGCGTGGTGAATGCCTCCAGCGCATCTGCGGTATCGGCCTTCAGCTGGCCGTAGCCAGCGCCTTCGTAGCCGGCAACGAGCTCGTCGACAGGCTTGTCGGTCAACGCCGACTGAATGACCAGCAGGTTGGAAACACCCGGCTTGTTCTCACGGTCGAAGCGAATCTCTCCGTCATTGTCGGTAACGGCTGAGCGAATGCGCTTGGCGGAGACCTTTGGGTCGTCCAAGAGGTTAATAATGCCCTTCGGATTTGCACCCGACTTGCTCATCTTCGATGTCGGATCCTGCAAGTCGTAAATCTTCGCGGAGCCTTCCATGATGTGTGGATCCGGCACCACGAAGGTCTTCTTGTAGCGGGAGTTGAAACGCTGCGCCAGGTTACGCGTCAGTTCGAGGTGCTGGCGCTGATCCTCCCCCACCGGCACCAGCTGTGGGCGGTAGAGCAAGATGTCGGCAGCCATCAGCATGGGGTACGCGAACAAACCAGCGGAGGTATGTTCCGCGCCCTGACGAGAGGACTTGTCCTTGAACTGCGTCATACGGCTGGCTTCACCAAAGCCAGTCAAGCAGGTCAACACCCATCCGAGCTCCGCGTGCTCGGGCACATGCGACTGCACGAAGAGCACCGACTTCTCCGGATCAATACCGAGTGCAATCAGCTGTGCGGCACCTGCGATAGTGCGCTGACGCAGCTCCTTCGGATTCTGCTCGACAGTGATGGCGTGCAGGTCTGGAATGAAGTAGTAAGCGTCGAAGTCATCCTGCAGATTAATCCAGTTCTTCAATGCACCCAGGTAGTTGCCCAGGTGGTAGGAATCTGCGGTCGGCTGAATGCCGGACAGAACGCGCTGCTTACGAGCACTCGGTGCAGGATTAGTTGCCTCAGGACCCTTGCTTTCACTCATAGCCAATAAGTCTAGCGCGAGGCCCGCAGTTGAGAGTCGACGACGTACCCGTTTCGACAACACCACGGGCTTTGCAGGAAACCGACTGCCAAAAGCTAGCCCCGACGCCCCTCGTCCCCCTGCTCCACAAGCATTCGATCGGATAGCAATTTGACGGTGCGCGCCGCAGCGGCTGGCGATTCCTCGGGGTACAGTGCGCGCACCAACGTGATCGCTGGGCGAATGCCGTGCTCAGAGAGAACACGGCGAACACGCTCACGCTCCCCCTGGGTCAACTCGAGCGGGGCTACGGGTGGCCTGCGGGTGTAGGACACGACCATCACGGCTCCCAGCAGAACAATGAGTCCTAGGGAAATCCACAGTGGCCACGCGTAGGCAAAAGACAGCACGATAAACGCAACAATGACACCGGAAGTCACGACCACTGGGACATTGACAGCAGTGCCAGGGTCGTTCTGCAGACTCCGTGCGATGGCTTCCAAATCGGCCATCTGGTGCCGCTTGTTATCGCTCTCGCCGTTTTTCACTGGGGATGTCCTCTCCTTTCCTGGTCCGCACCGAGCTCGCTTCAAGTCCCGCGCAGATTCGCGCTTGGGTTTTACAGCGGCTGAAGTCCCATCAGTCCTTCTTCAAATCTTAGGCGCTCGCGTCCCAAGTGCCGAACTAACCCACAGGTATTATTGGACTAATTCAATTCTCTTATCCGTCAGGAGTCCCATGCTCGCTGCCATTGCGGTTGCCGTCTTCATCCTGCTGGTCCCAGGCGCAGTTCTCGGTTGGGCCAGTGGGCTACGTCCCACGCTCGCGTTGGCATCTGCCGGCCCATTAATGCTGGGTGTGACCGGTTTTTCCGCATGGTTGTCTCACGCGCTCGGGCTGGATTACACCTGGCTCTTCGTGGCCGGCATGTGGGCATGGTTCTGTGCTATTGGCTATCTGGTGCGCAGATTCGTCCCCCGAGCAACGCCCGAAGACGGCTTCGATTCCGGCGTTGTCACCGCGATGATTGTCGTCGGAGTTACGGTAGTCGGCTCGATGCGCGCCATGCTCGTGCTTAACGACGTCCCTGGCGGCCCCGGCGCTATCCGCGAAGCCTGGGACATGCTCTGGCATACCAACTTCCTCCGGTTCATTGACGAGCATGCAATAGCCTCGCCCACCGCGGCCGGTGACCTGATGAATCAGGAGACCGGGGCCGAAATGTTCTACCCCACCGGCTGGCATGCCATGGCGGGGCTGCTGCCCGGCTCGGTCTTCCTCGATTCCAACGTGTTTGCGTTCTTGGCCCCGGCGCTGCTTCTTCCCGCAGCAACTGCGGTGCTAGCCCGCACCGCAGTTGGTCCTAAGTGGGCGGCCTATGCCGGTCCCGCAGCTGCCGTCGCGACGCTGATGCTTCCGGAGATTTGGGTGGCTCTTTGGCGCACATCCTCCATGCCGTATCTGCTCGCGGTGGCTGCTTTGCCGATTGCTGCGGCTTTGACCATGCGGGGCTATATTGTCCCCGCTGCGCTTGCCCTGGTCGGCACGTTTATCACCCACCCGGCCGGCGCAATTGCTGCCGTGCTCTTTGTTGGCTTGTGGTTGATTACCCAACCGAGTGTCAGTGGCCTAGTTCGCACGCTAATTATCGGAGCGCTCGCCCTGGTGATGACTCTCCCGGCGGCTTTGTCCGCGAGTGGGCAAGGCGAATCCGTTGCGGGCTTTACCGGCCAAATTGAGATTTCCCGCTCCGAATCACTGTGGCGAACTCTGATTGGGTTTTCCCGCTATGCTGACGAGCCCATCTTTTCCCGGACTGTTCTGGTTCTTGTGCTCATCGGCCTGGTGGTGGCGCTTGTCTCTCGCCTGCCAGACAGCCCATGGGCTCCGTGGCCGGCACTGGTTTTCGGGCTGCTCTTTGTGGTGTCCGATAGTGCGCAGTCCCGTTGGTCTGAGCCGTTCGGCACCTATCTGAAGTTTATTGGCACTTTCTTCTACGACATGCCGTACCGCATGCAGGCGGTTATGGGAATTCTGCGCGCAGTGCTGGTCGGCTACGCAGTCGCGGCTGCCGTTGTCGGGATTGTGGCTGCGGCGCAGTGGATCGTCGCAAAGCGAGATCAGCCGACCAAGTCGTGGAATCCTGCGCTGGCGATGGGGCTCGTAGCGGCACTGGCGATTGTGCCTGCGACCTGGGCGAGTGGGCCTGCTCAGCGCGAGGCAATTCGCCAGAGTTTCGGAAGCACGTTTGTGACCGCTGCGGACATGGAAGCTATTGATTGGCTGTCCGCACAGCCGCATGCGTTTGAGGGGCATATTCTCAATGACCGTCGTGACGGTTCTGCGTGGATGTATGCCATCGCCGGACTGCCGACCCTGTTCCGCCATTTCTCCTTCTCCGACAAAACTGCCGAGGCGAGCAACAAGCTGCCGATAAACGTTGACCTGCTGGGCTCACATCCAGAGTTCGATGCCATGGCGAAGAAATTGGGAGTGCACTACATCATTAGTTCCCCGCCGGGTGTGAACACGGATGGCACGGAGGCGCTGTCGATGCGTTCCTGGGCATGGCACGCGCCGGGGCTCACGCCTGTGTATCACGACAGTTCGGTGATGATTTTCGCGGTCAACAAGATGTTTTCACCTGAAGAGTTGCACGCTGTTGTCAACAGTTCCCCACACCGCCCGGCGCGCCCCAATCCGCTGTGGATGCCTCCGCGCCAGCCGATCGTCCCCTCCCCTGACGAGGCTGTCGATCCGCTCGCCGGCGCGCGCATCACCGTCGACTCTCGCCGCGAGGCCATCGAGGCTATCAACGCCGACCTGCCTCGCGCGCTGCGTTTGAGTGGGGATACTTCCGCTCACATCGACAGCATCGTGCAACGCGCCAGCGACAAGCTCCGTCAGCGCGGCGCAATCGTTGGCGCGCATTCGCTTGCCGACGACACGGCGAGCGCAGCCACCGTAATCGTCGGTCGCTCATCAGAGGGCCAAACTCTTTCTGGGGATAACATCGGCGATCGTGGCTTTTCGGTATCCGCTGTGGTGAAGTCTCTCGAACCTGAGGACGATGCTCCTGCCGATTGGCAGTTGGCGGCGGGTGTGCGCGACGGAATGGTGTACCGAGGTTTCAATCCGCACAGCAGTTACAGCACAAACGGGGTGCCAACCGAGTTTCGCACCGGCCTGGCGCCGGCAGTGGCGGTGAACCAGAGTTCGCGGCCACATGCGCCGACAATTGCGCTATCGCTGGGAGCGGTGGGCGCTGAAAAACTCACCCGCGATTTGGCCGACCCCGCTATGCAGGACAAATGGGCCGACGCCATCGTTGACGGCATCGCCTCGATGTTGCGGCAGAACCGGCATCTCGTAACTGCTCCCGAGCCTGAGATAATCCCAGAGTTCGCTGACGTCGGAGCACACTAGTCCGCTCGGGGTTAGGCGTATGCCGGGTTTAGGCGTACTCCACGATCACCGGCGCGTGGTCCGTCCAGCGAAGGTCGTAGGCGGCAGGCTTATCCACTACCGAGCTGACAGCACGCTTGAGCATTGGTTCGGTTACCGCCTGGTAGTCGATGCGCCAGCCGGCATCGGTATCGAACGCCTTACCGCGGTAGGTCCACCAGGACCAGGGGCCGTCGGCCTCTGGGTGCAGACGGCGAGTGACATCAAACCACACCGGATCTGCATTGAGCTCCGGGGCCTCCCACACAGAACCATCGGAGAAGGCACCGGATTCCAGCTCCTTTTCGCTGGCCTGAACCTGCGAATCCTGGGGAACCTCATCGGGCCAGCAGCCGAAGACCGAGTCCATCCAGGCACGCTCCTGCGGTAGGAAACCGCTCTTGCGGCGGTTGGTCTTCCAGTTCTTCAAATCCTGTTCGCGGTGGCAGATGTTCCAATCGCCGCCGATGACTGCGTGGTGACCATCGCGCCCCTTGGCCCCCAGTTCCGCCAGGTAATCGGAGAAGGCATCGAGGAAGCGATACTTCTCATCCTGCTTCTCGCTCAGGGCAGCACCAGAGGGCAGGTAGAGGCTGGCAATCTGGACATCCACATCCAGGCCGGTGTCCGCTGCCGGGGCAACACCACTGATAAACCGACCGGATTCTTCGAACTCCTCGGAGCCGATGCCCACCTGGACGTCGTTAAGCGGAAAGCGCGAGAGAATGCCCACGCCGGCGCGCCCCTTGGCACCCAGGTTTTCAGCGCCGACCCAATGCCATCCGGCATCGAAAGCGGGCGCGAGGGCCTTGCGTGCCTGGTCGTCGGTGGCGCGGACTTCCTGCAGCAAAACGACATCGGAACTGGTGTGCTTCAGCCACTCCAGCAATCCCAGATTGGTTTCGCTGCGCTCCTTGACGGCGGCGCGGATGCCGTTGACATTGATTGTCGCGATTGTAAGGCTCATGCCCTCATACGTTACCTATGCGTGCACTACGCCTTGAAGACCCCTAGCGCAGTTCGATGCGCTCAGCCTTCTTCGCCTGTGAGCGGCGGTAAAGAACAATGGTCGGCAGAGCGATGAAGATAGCCAACATCGCCAACGTCGCGCCGCCCAAAGCCGGTGCGCGGTAGCCATAACCGGAAGCGATGACCCAACCACCGAGCGCCGCCCCGAATGCGTTGGCCATGTTCAATGCGGCCTGGTTGAGTGCTGCCGCCAGCGTCTGTGCGCGACCGGCGACATCCATCAGACGGGTCTGCAGATTAGGCACCAATACCGATCCCAGCAGACCGATAAGGAGGAAGTTGATCGTGCCCAGCACAGCATTCTGTGAGGTGAAGTAAAAGGCGCTGAGCATGATTACCATCAGCACCAGCGCAACCATGATGCCCCACTCCCCGATGCGGTCGGAAAGCCAGCCGCCGATGTAAGTACCGACAACCATGCCGATGCCGTAGGCCATCAGCACAATCCAGATGTGGTTTTCGCTCATGCCCGCTTCGCGAGTCATAGTCCAGGTGATGTAGGTGTAAACCGCGAACATGCCGCCGAAACCAACGGTGCCGATTGCGACGGTCAGCAGCACCTGCGGTGTCACCAGAGCCGAGAGCTCATCCATCGGACGTGTCTTCGGCATGCGGTTCATATGCGGCACGGCGAACCACAGCGAAACAAATGCAATCAGCCCGATGACCGCGACAAACGCGAAGGCGCTGCGCCAACCGTAGATCTGTCCCAGCACCTGCGCGGCCGGCACACCAATCACAGTCGCCACCGACAACCCCACGCCCGACAGAGCCACCATCTTGCCGCGCTGTCCCGGCTTAGCCAGGGAGGCCGCCACCAGCGCCGCCACCGAGAAATACGCGCCGTGCGGCAGACCGGCAATGAAGCGCGAGACCATGACCGCTTCGAAAGAGCCCAGTGTGCCTGCCCAAACCGTGGCACCATTGCCGATGGTAAATGCCGCCATCAGCAGCAGGAGCATGCGCCTGCGCGGAATCGAGCCGGTCAGCACGGTAATTAGGGGTGCGCCCACGACAACACCGAGTGCGTACATCGAAATCATGCGCCCTGCGGCATCCTCATCACGTCCGAAGGCATCAGCGATGTAAGGCAGCAGGCCCATGGCCACAAACTCGGTAACGCCGATGCCGAATGCACCGACCGACAGAGCCACAATCACCAAGATTCGGCGTAGATCAGAGATGTCGTCCTGCACCGGAACAGGACGGCGATGCGAGCTAAACGCTCCCGCACGACGCGCACGCGGTTTGTGGTCGTCGTTGTGGGTTGTTACTTCGCTTGACGACGTCATTGCGACCGTCTCCTTTTCTCTTCTTACGCCAGTTGGTGGACTCTCAGTTCCCCTCGACTTTCGACCCAAGACGGGTTCGCAAAACCGTGAGGGGAGCCGCAAGGGAAAAATGAGACTCTACTCCGCAACACAAAAATTTCGCTATTTAATCCGCCTGTTCCCCGGGTATTTGTGCGCGGAATAACATCTACGGCCATTAGTGGAAGTCGCTCACTCAAGTTCTTCTAAACCATTTTGCAATCGGCATTGTTTGCCGAGGACTACCATTCCCTCCGAGCGCCACGGACTTCCTACCATCGAGCGCTCCGGGTCTTCGATGCTGCCGTACTAGCTACCGGGTAAATTGTTTTAAAAGATATTTCGAACTGCAATACCGATAGGATCTTGATTCACTATGGGCGACCGCTACAACCTCTATGAGTCTCTGAAGCTGGATAGCGCAGCCAGCACCGAAGAGCTCCATGCAAATCTTTCTAATCAACTCTCCGAACTGCGAGATGCTGGAGTCTCGGAGTACTCCGGCGAGTTCCAGGAGAAGCTCACTGCGCTGCAAGTGCTTGGCGATGAGGGACGTCGTCGCGAATACGACGCTTTGCTGGCCGATGAGAACGCCACCATCACCATTGCGACGCTGCGCGGGCTGGCAAATCGCCCGGTACCCACTGCGCAGGAATCCTCGTTCCAGACGCAAACCCAGCAAGCACAGTGGTCCGCCCCAACTCAAACCAGTCCTGCGACAGTAACCACCACGGTGACCACGGATGTACCACCGCTGCCTGCAAACGCCACACTGCAGAACATGTGGCAGCGCATGCCACTCATCCCCCGAATCACTACCGGCTTGGTCAGTTTTTCAACTCTGATTGGCATCATCGCAGTTCTGTACGCAATCACGCTCGGCATCCAGGGCGCCAACGATCTCGGCAGCCTAGAGTCATCGTTGGGTGATTCTTGGGATGACATCGGCTACATTATGGGCGCTGCAGCCGCCCTCGTTCTTGTTCCAGTCCTCCTACTGATGGGAATGATGCTTGTCACCTTGACCGCATACTGGATTCACTCCATCCTCCGCGGTGAAGACTCGACGGCACCAATCTTTTTCTGCGTCACCGTGGCACCACTGGCGTTGGCTATGACCATCATCCCCCTCCTGTTCTTGAGCTCCTGGGTGGATGTAGTCCTCTTCCTCGCAGGTGCCATGCTGATCGCGGCTTGTGTTCTTATGTTCCTCAAGGACATGCGCGCATGGTTCCGCGGCCAGAAACTGGTCAGGACTACCCAGTCGGCGCCGGGGCAGGGCTATGCTCCGCAGTACCCCCAGTCTCAGAACACTCAGGGCTACCAGTTCGGCCAGAACAATCCTCCGAACAATACACAGAACTAAATAGGCTGCCCTGAACAACCGCGCCGGCGTGCACGACACCCCAGCGCGGTTTTTCGTATTTGAAGGGTTTGAGCGCGGGGGCCGTCGTAAAGCGAAAAATGGAATGAAAAGCGGCGAATAAGCGACAAATAATTGCACATTTCGTGACTTGCCTCACATAATTGCGTTATTCATATCACTATCACTGTTTTTGCGCTATGCCCCGACACAACCCAAGATTCAAAACTGGGTTATCGTGGAACAAAACAGATAGGAGACATGAATTATGGCGACAATTATTTGGACCCGTACTGACGAAGCCCCCCTGCTGGCGAGCTACTCGCTGAAGCCAATCGTGGAGGCATTTGCAAGCCAGGCTGGTGTCAATGTTGAAACCCGCGACATCTCCCTCGCAGGCCGCATTCTGGCTCAGTTCCCGGAGCGTCTTTCGGACGAACAGAAGGTAGAGGATGCGCTGGCAGCCCTGGGCAAGCTGGTCAAGGAGCCGGACGCCAACATCATCAAGCTGCCGAATATCTCTGCATCCGTCCCGCAGATTAAGCGCGCTGTCGCAGAGCTGCAGGAAAAGGGCTATGACATTCCGAAGTACAAGTCGCAGCCGGAAGGCGAGGAAGAGACCGCCGACCGCACCAAGTTCGACAAGGTCAAGGGCTCTGCCGTTAACCCGGTACTGCGTGAGGGCAACTCCGACCGCCGCGCTCCGGAGCCGGTGAAGAACTACGCCCGCAAGCACCCGCACCGCATGGGCTCTTGGTCCGCAGACTCCAAGACCAACGTCGCCACCATGGCCTCCAACGACTTCCGCCACAATGAGAAGTCGGTTGTCATGCCGGCCGACGACAAGCTGACTTACCAGCTCGAGGCTAACGACGGCCAGATCATCACCCTGAAGAAGGACATGCCGGTCCTCAAGGGCGAGATTATTGACGGCACGGGCATGAACGTCCACATCCTGGACAACTTCCTGCGCGCTCAGATTCGCCGCGCACAGCGCGAGAACATCCTGTTCTCCGTGCACCTGAAGGCCACCATGATGAAGGTCTCCGACCCGCTGATCTTCGGCGAGGTTGTCAAGGCCTTCCTGCCATCTGTTTTCCCGAAGTTCGAGTCCAAGCTGGCTGCCGCCAACCTGACTCCGGACAACGGCCTGGGCGCCATGCTCGATGGTCTACACAAGCTTGACGACGCTACTGCGGCGGCCGTCAAGTCCGCTATCGAGAAGGACCTGAAGGAAGGTCCGGCCCTTTACATGGTCAACTCCGATAAGGGCATCACCAACCTCCACGTTCCGTCTGACGTCATCGTTGACGCTTCCATGCCGGCCCTGATCCGCAACGGCGGCAAGGGCTGGGGCCCGGACGGTGAGGAGCGCGACACCCTCGCAGTCATCCCGGACTCTTCCTACGCAGGCGTCTACCAGGCTGTTATCGAGGACTGCCGCGCCAATGGCGCTTTCGACCCGGCCACCATGGGCTCTGTCCCGAACGTCGGCCTGATGGCTCAGAAGGCTGAGGAGTACGGCTCCCACGACAAGACTTTCCAGATTCCGGTTGACGGTGTCCTGCAGGTCATCAACTCCGCTGGCGAGGTTCTGATTGAGCACCACGTCGCCGAGGGTGACATCTGGCGCTCCTGCCAGACCAAGGACGCCCCAATCCGCGACTGGGTGAAGCTGGCCGTCAACCGCGCTCGTATCACTGGCGACCCTGCAGTGTTCTGGCTGGACCCGCAGCGTGCGCACGACAACAACCTGATCAGCAAGGTCAACGAGTACCTGGCAGACCACGACACCGAGGGTCTGGATATCCGCATCATGGATCCGGTGTCCGCTACCAAGTTCTCCCTCGAGCGCATCCGCCGCGGCGAGAACACCATTTCCGTAACCGGTAACGTTCTGCGTGACTACCTCACCGACCTGTTCCCGATCATGGAGCTGGGCACCTCCGCCAAGATGCTGTCGGTCGTGCCGCTGATGGCCGGGGGCGGCCTGTTCGAGACCGGTGCAGGCGGTTCCGCACCGAAGCACGTCCAGCAGGTTCAGGAAGAAAACCACCTGCGCTGGGACTCCCTGGGTGAGTTCCTGGCACTGGCCGAGTCCCTGCGCTACGCCGCTGAGCATGACGACGACCCACGTCCACGCGTCCTGGCTGAGGCCCTGGATAAGGCAACCGCTACCCTGCTCGACGAGGGCAAGTCGCCGTCCCGCAAGGCTGGCGAGATCGACAACCGCGGCTCCCACTTCTACCTTGCTCTCTACTGGGCACAGGAGCTGGCCAAGCAGGACGAGAACTCCGAGCTGAAGGAAGTTTTCGCACCGGTCGCTAAGGCTCTCACGGAGAAGGAAGAGTCCATCGCCAAGACCCTGATTGATGCTCAGGGTTCCCCAGCTGATCTGGGTGGCTACTTCCTGCCGGACGATGAGAAGACCTCCGCAGTTATGCGTCCGTCCGCTGAGTTCAACGAGATCATCGACGGTCTGAAGAAGTAGGACTAGCTGCTTGCTCCTGGCTGGCCTGGTTGGCCTGGTTGGCCCAGGCTGGCCTAGGCCGACCTAGGATGACCGCCGGTTTCGGGCGATAGCCCCTCGCTCATGTTGCATTTGATGCACATGGCGCGAGGGGCTTTTTCTATGCCCTGACTTCCTTAACGGCCTTGACAGCTTCCGGCTTGGCTCGCCCGACACTCGGCACCGCAGCGCCCGATCCCCCCCCACAACTGGCCACGCCCCAGAGCCAATCAAACCAATCCGTACTAAGCGGACTATAGCACTCTCGACACAGATATACACACCCTCTTACCTTGGGTTTTTCCAAAACTTTGCAATAGACAGCTTGGTTCACTATTGTTTGTAAGCAACGTTTTGAACAATCTCAAAAACCGCAAGGAAGTATCTGAAATGACCACCAAGTACGACAACAGCAACGCCGCCAACTGGGGCCTGTCCACTCGCGCTATTCACGCCGGTTTCGCTCCGGACGCACAGACCTCCGCGCGCAACCTGCCGATTTACAACACCTCCTCCTACGTCTTCGATTCCGCTGAGCACGCTGCCAACCGCTTCAACCTCTCGGATGCAGGCCCGATTTACTCCCGCCTGACCAACCCGACTGTGGATGCCGTCGAGCAGCGCATCGCCAGCCTCGAGGGCGGCGTCGCTGCCGTACTGTTCTCCTCCGGCCAGGCAGCTGAGACCGCTGCTGTCCTCACCCTGGCTCGTGCAGGCGACCACTTCGTCGTTTCGCCACGCCTTTACGGCGGTACTGAGACCCTGTTCAAGGTCACCCTGCCGCGCCTTGGCATCGACTGCACTTTCGTCGAGAACCCGGATGACCCGGAGTCCTGGCAGGCAGCAGTTCAGGACAACACCGTCGGTTTCTACGGTGAGTCCATCGCCAACCCGCAGATCGACGTCCTCGATATCCCTGCCATCGCCGAGGTTGCACACCGCAACAACGTTCCGCTGATCGTCGACAACACGGTTCCGACCCCGGCCCTGCTGCGCCCACTCGAGCACGGTGCTGACGTCGTGGTTTCCTCCACCACCAAGTTCCTCACCGGTAACGGCTCCTCCCTCGGCGGTGTCATCGTCGACGGCGGCAAGTTCGACTGGACTCAGACCCGCAACGGCCGCTCCATCTTCCCGAACTTCACCGAGGCCGACGAGGCTTACCACGGCCTGAAGTTCGCTGACCTGGGCGCCCCGGCCTTCGCTCTGCGCGCTCGCGCTGGCATTCTCCGCGACACCGGTGCTGCTCCAGCTCCGTTCAATGCGTGGGTTCTGGCTCAGGGTCTCGACACCCTGGCTCTGCGCATCGAGCGCCACAATGAAAACGCCAAGGCAGTCGCTGAGTTCCTCGAGAACCACCCGCTGGTCGCCAAGGTCAACTACGCTGGCCTGCCGAGCTCCCCGTGGTACGAGACCCTGAACAAGCTGGGCCTTTCCGGCGCCAGCGGCGTGCTCTCCTTCGACCTGAAGGATGCCGACACCGCCAAGGCTTGGAAGTTCATTGACGCTCTGAAGCTGCACTCCAACGTCGCCAACATCGGTGATGTCCGCTCGCTGGTTGTCCACCCGGCCACCACCACTCACTCCCAGTCCGATGAGGAGGGTCTGACTCGCGCCGGTATTTCCCAGGCCACCGTTCGCCTCTCTGTCGGTATCGAGAACATCGATGACATCATCGCCGATCTCGAGGGCGGCTTCGCAGCACTCGCGTAGACCGTTTGTACACGGACACAGAACGGACTAAGTAGTCTATAAGGCATGAGCTTTTCCCCATCTACCCCGGCCGCCCTCCCACCCGAGGGCGAGCCGGGGCGTGTCTTTATCGGCGATGTCACAACCGAGGCTGGCGCGGTCATCCCCGACGTCACCGTCGAGTTCGAACGCTGGGGCCGGCTTAACGACGACTGCTCGAATGTCATCCTCCTCGAGCACGCTCTAACCGGCGACGCCCACGCTTCCGGCCCCTCGGATGAGTACCACCCGACTGCGGGTTGGTGGAACGGGATGATTGGCTCTGCCCGCGCACTGGATACCGACGAGTACTGCATTATCTGCACCAACGTCATCGGTGGCTGTCGCGGTACAACCGGCCCTTCCAGTCCACATCCGGACGACGGCAAGCCCTGGGGCTCTCGCTTTCCCGCTATCTCCGTGCGCGACACGGTGACGGTGGAGCACCTTGCGCTGCAGGAACTGGGAATTTCCCGCCTCCAAGCTGTCATTGGCGGCTCCTTGGGTGGGGCCCGCGCGCTTGAGTGGTCACTGATGCACCCTGATTTCGTCGGCAAGGCATTGGTGATGTGTGTCGGCGCACGTGCGTCTGCTTGGCAGATTGGTATTCAGTCTGCGCAGATTCAATTCATTGAGTCCGATCCCGATTGGCATGGCGGCGACTACTACGACCGCGGTGTGACTCCGGCCCGAGGTCTGGGTTTTGCACGCAGGGTCGCGCATTTGACGTACCGTGGCGAGCTGGAGATGGATGATCGCTTTGGCGCGGCAGCGCAGCCCGGTGAGGATCCGCTGGGCGCGATGCGCACGGAAGATCGCTTCCAGGTAGAAAGCTACTTGGATCACCAAGCGGAGAAGCTTGCCCAGCGTTTCGATGCAGGCTCGTATGTTGTGCTCACCGATACCTTGAATCGGCACAATATTGGCCGTGGTCGCGGTGGCCTCAACGAGGCGCTGCACTCGTCAACCGTGCCGACCATGGTTGCCGGTGTGGACACGGACATTCTCTACCCCTTCCACCAGCAGGAGCACCTCGCCCGCAATCTGGGCAACTGCTTGGGGCTAGAAAAGATTGAATCCGCCGTGGGTCACGACGGATTCTTGACGGAGTTCGAGCGAGTGGATTCGATTGTGCGTAGTTTCCTCGCTCGCGATGTCAGCTAATGTCAGCTAGCTTCCCAACGCATCCACGCTGACTGCGAGGAATACGATTCCCATCCCGATTATGGAGCAAAACCATAGGTCAAAGGCCCGGGATCGCACAGAGAACACACCTAAAATGCTGTCCGGCAGGTACTGCCTAGCCACGCCGAGCAGCATCATTGTGCTTCCCAGCATAAATGTGGCGCGTCGCCACCGCTCCAGCCCCAGAAACACAACGAAGGCGGACATGCCGAAAAAGAGCGCACCGTAAATCGTATACTGCACCCACATTGGCCACGATGCCCCCGGCGGCGGGGTCTTCGGGCTGTGCGGGTTCAGCATTGGATCCGGCAGATCTTCCCGCCGGGCACGCTGCGCAATTTCCCTTTTCGACACGAGTTGTTCCTCCTGGCTGATTAGGCCAGGCCAGCGAGCTTTTCAGCGCGCTCGACGACATTGCGTACAAGGAAAGCGCGAGTCAGTGGGCCGACACCACCTGGGTTCGGGGATACGTAACCGGCAATGTCCCAGACGTCATCGGCAACGTCACCGGCCAGCTTGCCGTCGACACGCGAAACTCCCACGTCGAGCACAGCAGCTCCAGGCTTGACCATGTCTGCAGTAAGCATATGAGCGACACCAGCAGCGGCGATGATGACATCAGCCTGACGGGTTTCAGCGGCCAAGTCCTTGGTGCCGGTGTGACATAGCGTCACGGTGGAGTTCTCGCTACGGCGAGTGAGCATCAGGCCGATTGGGCGACCAACGGTGACACCGCGGCCGATAACAACAACCTTGGCACCGTTGAGCTCAACGCCGAAGCGTCGCAGCAGGTGGATACAGCCGTTTGGGGTACACGGCAGCGGTGCTGGCTCGTTGAGGACCAGCTTGCCCAGGTTTACCGGGTGGAGGCCATCGGCGTCCTTCTCCGGATCGATGAGGCCCAGAATACGGTTTTCATCCAGGTGCTTCGGCAGTGGCAACTGAACAATGTAGCCTGTGCACTCCGGGCTTTCATTCAGCTCGGTGATTACTGCCTCGAGCTCTTCCTGCGTGGTGTCAGCCGGAAGGTCACGGCGGATAGAGGCGATACCAATCTGCTCACAGTCGCGATGCTTCATCTTGACGTAAGAGTGGCTGCCCGGATCATCACCAACCAACACGGTGGCCAGCCCCGGGGTGTAGCCGGCTTCCTTCAAACGCTCAACGCGCTTTTCCAGGTCTTCAAAGATTTCGTCTCGGTAGAGTTTGCCATCAAGCTTTGTCGCTGCCATGGCATTTATCTTAGGCACAGGAGCGAATAATGCCCAGAAACGCCCTGTAACCGCCCTCGCCTTTGACCCTATTTACCGCCCATAAAGCCCTGCTGACGCCAGACTTCATAAGCAGCCACTGCTGCGGCGTTGGAAAGATTCATGCTGCGACGAGCTGGCAGCATCGGAATTCGGATTAATTGTGTAATTCGCGAATCATCGAGCACTGACTTTTCCAACCCGGTTGGCTCTGGGCCAAAGAGCAGTACATCGGTGTTCGTGTACTCAATGTCTGTGTGCCAAGTGTCAGCGTGTGCGGTAAAGGCAAAGATGCGGCACCCTTGGCTGGCAAAGGTCTCCAACGCTTGATCGATGGAATCGTGAATACGCACATCGGCCAGGTCATGGTAATCCAGCCCGGCGCGACGCAGATTCTTGTCATCGAAGTTGAACCCCAGTGGCTTGGCCAGATGCAACATAGCTCCAGAGCCCGCACACATGCGGATAGCGTTTCCGGTGTTCGGCGGGATGACAGGCCGGTCAAAAAGCACGTGGCAGGTGTGGCTCTTAATCCAGTCTGTGGAGTTGGTTGGCTCGGCGTTCGTCGGCTCGGTCGTGGCGCTATTCATTTCTTCTGTCAGTTCTTTTCCGCTGCTTCTATTACTGATCGTTGTTAGTTTCTACTGCCGTTGACGCGCTGGGTGCCGCATCACACACGCCGTGCTCGGCGAAAAACGCGATGATGGTCTCACCGATGAGCGCTCGGCTCCTCGGCTTCGAGAACTTATGGCCCTCTCCCTCAACCACCAGAAAATCAGTGGGCACACCATAGGCGTCCATGGCGTTGCGCATCTGACCGGACTCTCGCGGAGGCACGTTGGTATCCCACTCGCCGTGGATGAATAGGGTTGGAGCCTTCATTTCCTCCGCACGGTGCAGTGGCGAGATATCGCGCAGAAGCTCAGCATCCTGGTACGGGTAGCCGTATCGAGGGAACGCGGCCTGCGCCAACCAGGGTTCTGTGGATTGGTAGTAGGTTTCAAAACTTGTCATTCCGCAGGCATCCACGATGGCAGCAAACTGATCCGGGTACCACGCCGAGGCCAACAGCGACATGAAGCCACCGTAGGATCGCCCACCCAGGGCAATGCGTTCTGGGTCCGCCAACCCGGCATCAACGAGGAAGGCACGCGCCGCTGCGATATCCGCAATAGCGGCAAAGCGTCCATAGCGGTCGCCCGCGTGCTCGAATGACCTACCGGACCCCGAGGAACCGCGCACATTAGGTGTGAACACCACGAATCCCGCCTCCACAATGCTGGCTAGAACATCGTGGTGAATGGGTTTTGCCTGCAGTTCTGGGCCGCCGTGGATGTGGATGAAAGCCGGCGGTAGTGCGTTTCCGGAAACGTCATTAGAACTATTGCGCACCGACTCTGGAAGGTAGAGCCAGCCAGAGAGTTCCAGCCCATCGCGGGAGACAAAGTAGACCAGTTCTGGGGCCGGCATGGTCTCCAGGTTCTTCTCTTCCAGAGCCAAAATCCGTTCGGTGCGTTCCATATCCAATGGCTCAATGACACCACCGATATTGCGCAGAATCTCCACCGTTGGCGCAAGGCCTGGCCCTTCTACTGTCAGGGAGATCAGCTCACCGTCCCCGGAGATTGACAGCTCGCGCGCAACCATGCCCGGCAATTCCACATTGCGGCGCACCATCACCCGCATGTCGTCAGTCTGCGGGTGAAGGCCAAGGGTTAGCACCTCGAGCGTGCTGACCCCACCGCTATTCCACAGCACAGCCGCGGTGGAGGAATCCTCACTAATGACGAATTCTTCGACGTCTTGATCCGGATTGCCAATGAACTCCTCGACATCAACTTCGATGCCAATCTTCATATCCAAAATCTCCGCTGCGGTCGATTCCGCTGTACGCGGCTCCGTGGTGCTGATACCGCTGTCGGGAGTAATACCCAGGCGCAGGATGCGACGCTGTTCCGCGCCATGATCTGAGAGCACGAATGCGGTCAGCTTCTCCTGCCCCGGATGCGCCAATAAGACACCGACATCCGTGGTAGAGCCAGGATCGGATGGCAACAGCGGCTGCCACTGCTGCCCCGGCCCGACCAGCAGTAGCTCACGGTGGCCTCGCGGTCCCACCCGCACGAGGCCAAACCCACCTTCAGCCGCTACCAGCTGGCTGTCAGTGCGTTTATCAATGACCTCATACTTTGAGTCCGTCGGGTTGACCAAACGCGCATAGTTAATACCCTGGGCATCGACCGCGTTCATCGCTAGGAGATCGTTATCCCATTCCACCAGTGTGGCGCGCATATCCGCATCCATACGCAGGGGGCGGGCACCGTCGACCTCCGGATCGGTGGATACCAGCCAGGTCTGCAAACGCTCCGTACCGTACGGAGAGACCTCGCAGGCAATCCACTTTCCATCCGGAGAGTGCAGCACCCTGGTAACCGGGCCTTCCACCGGCAGTTTCACGGGGCGCTCCGCCCCTAGCCCCTCCGGAGTAATCTCCTGCTGTACCGCACGCGGGTAGCCGCTATCGCGGACAATAAAGGCGATTGCACTCCCATCCGGTGCTAACGAGGATTCATAGGTCTGGCGCATGACAATCCATTCTAGTAGTCAGCGAAAATCTCTACTTCGACCTGCCACCACTGGCTGCCCCAGAGCCTCGGACATATCCACCAGACGATCGGCCACGATTGTCACCGCACCAGAGGCTGTCTGCGCGATACCGCGCACCACCATCGCCCGCGAATTCACCGCTACCGGCCGAAATCGATTCCACAGCCCCGGCGTACACAGCACATTCACCAGCCCAGTTTCGTCCTCCATTCCCAAAAATGTCACTCCACCAGCGGTCCCCGGACGTTGCCTATGCGTCACGACTCCCGCCACTTCTACTCGTGTTCCGTCGAGCACTGTTTTCAGTTCCGCCGCAGGCACCACTCCACGTTCCTGCAGGTCTGCCCGCAACGCGGCCACCGGGTACTGCCCCGGGGTCACTCCCGTTGCCGTCAAATCGGCAGCTGCCAGCTCAAACTCCGTCATGCCGGGCAACGCAGGTGCGTCGGCAAGCGTGAGCCCCGGCAGCATGCCCTCACTTTCCGTCGCCGCCACGCCCGCCGCCCACAGTGCTTGACGACGGTCAATCCCCAGCGACCCAAGTGCTCCTGCGCGCGCCAGTGCTTCCATGTGCCCAACACCCAGCCGAGCTCTGCGGGCGACATCTGCTGCGTTGACAAATGGCCGCGCTGCGACGATACGTTCCGCCACGTCATTGCCCACACCGGCAATGGCGCCGAGCCCCAACCGAATACGCCCATCGATGACGCTGGCTTCCACGCCTGAAACCGAGATATCCGGACCATCGCAGCCGATACCGTGCCGGCGAGCATCGGCAATCAACGACTGCGGAGAGTAAAACCCCATGGGCTGGGCACGGAGCAATGCGACACAGAACTCCGCCGGATAGTGGTACTTAAACCAAGCCGAGAAATACACCAAGGAGGCAAACGACTGCGCGTGTGATTCCGGGAAACCGTAGGCGGCAAAGGCCACTATCTTGTTCCACAGTTGTTCCCCAATATCCGCATCAATGCCACTGGTGCGCTCCAGCCCAGCCAGAAAACGGGCATGAAGCGCTTCCATTTTGGCCACTGAGCGCTTCGACCCCATAGCGCGACGCAGCGAGTCCGCTTCCGCCCCACTGAAACCCGCCGCATCGACGGCCATTTGCATCAGCTGCTCTTGAAATAGCGGGATGCCCAGTGTCTTCCCGAGGGACTTCTCCAGCACTGGATGCTCATAGGTCACTGGTTCGAGTCCATTTCGGCGGCGAATGTAGGGGTGCACGCTACCGCCTTGAATGGGGCCTGGGCGAATGAGTGCCACCTCCACCACCAGATCAAAGAACTCCCTCGGCTTCAGTCGGGGCAAGGTGGCCAGCTGCGCGCGCGATTCCACCTGAAACACGCCCACCGCGTCCGCGCGTGCCAACATCTCGTAAACCTCCGGTTCAGCGACATCTATTTCCCACAGGTTCACTCGGCGCCCATGCTGTTCATAGACCAAGTCAATGCAATGGTGGATGGCCTCCAGCATTCCGAGGCCAAGCAGGTCGAATTTCACCAGTCCCGCTGCCGCACAGTCATCCTTATCCCACTGCACTACCGAACGACCTTCCATGCGTGCCCATTCCACTGGCACGACATCCGCAATCGGCCGATCACAAATCACCATTCCGCCAGAGTGAATGCCTAAATGACGAGGCTGCCCACGAAGCTGCTCCGCCAGTTGCTGCACCGGCTCCGGCGGGCACACCTCCCGGTCTCTGACCCACGCATCGATAACGCCCGGCGAGTACCCCAACACCCGCGCCGCATCGCGCAATGCACCGCGCCGCCGGTAGGTAATGACATTGGCCACCTGCGCGGCATTGTCACGACCATACTTTTCATAGACGTACTGAATGACCTCTTCCCTACGGCCAGACTCGATATCTACATCGATATCCGGTGGCCCATCCCGTTCTGGCGACAAAAACCTCTCAAACAACAGCCCGGCACTAATGGGGTCAACATTGGTGATCCCCAGCGCAAAACACACCACCGAGTTAGCGGCCGAACCGCGGCCCTGTGCCAGAATTCCCGCCCGGCGACAGAACTCACAGATGTCATGCACGATGAGGAAGTAGCCCGGAAAACCCAGCTCTCGAATCACAGTCAGCTCATTCTCTAACTGCGCCCACGCCCGCGCTTGCACGGAGCTATCCCCAGCTCCATCGAGCGGACCATACCGCCGCCGTGCCCCTGCACGAGCAATTTCCCGCAACCATGAGTCCTCATCGTGACCAGCAGGAACCTCCCAGCGAGGCAACTCAGGCGCAATGAGATCAAGCGTAAAAGCACACTCACCCGCAATGTCCTGTGTTGCCTGCAGTACCTGCGCCCCCAGATACCGTGTTGCCGCCGATAGCTCCTCCCACGGACGCAACCAAGCTCCGCCTGCGGGCTCCAGCCGTGACTCGAACCCGTCTAGGTCCTCCCGCACAGCAAGGGCCTGCTTCGCCCCGGCCAACCGGCTTGCCGCAGGCGAGGCCGCCGTCGCAGCAGAGGAAACCACCTCTCGCAGGCCATACTTCACAGCTGCGGCCGAAATCGCCTCCGCGTCATCGGCCACCTGTGCGGTGGGGCTCAGGCGGTGCTCGAGCGCCACGTTCTCCGCACCGAAGGCCGCAATGAGCTCTTCCAAGTCGCCGACCCAGCTGACGTCGGCAAGCACCTGCCAGAAACCACCTGCGGCCTCCCCTAACTCTGGCAGCGAGGGATAGCAGACGACGGATTTCTCCCCTGCCGACATATGCGCATCACACAGCGTGTGACTCAGGCGCCGATAGCCCTCGGGCCCCCGCCCCAGCACCGTGAGGGGCCGCTGCGGAAGCCCCAGCTCCGCGCCGATGATTGTGGCAATACCAGCCTCCGCTGCAGCCTCGGCAAAACGAGCGATTCCATAGAAACCATCGCGATCTGCCAGCCCCAACACGTTTAACCCCAAACGCGCAGCCTCGGACACCAATTCTTCCGGATCCGATGCGCCATGCAGGAATGAATAACTCGAACGACAGTGCAATTCCGCCTTAATGTGCGCAGGCGTAAATGACACACTACCGCTGCCGCTAGCACCGCTTTCCGGAGCTTCAAAAGCCCCAACGATGGAATCTGACAGCTGCCCCCGCCAGCCATTGAAGCTGCCATTAGGCTGTAGTTTTCCTGAAAATTTACCCGATAGAATACGCTCAATCCGCGACCAGCTCAGTGGCCGACCGGACTGCTCCGACTGTCCGCCCGAGATGTTTTCCATGCCACGAACATTAACCCACCCTCCGGACTGTATTCAAACGTATTTTCGATTAGTATGTGTATTAAGCACCACCCCCGGGACGCATCCGTAAGTCACACCTCAGCCACGCTCGACTGCTTAGGCTGAAGTTGAATTTTCAGCACTACCTGGGCAAGTGCTAGCCTTAACCCCAGAATTAAAGACAGCTTGGTCTAGTTCTGCCTTAAAACTTCAGCTAACAAATCCCATTAAATAAGGAGACCCCTCGATGAACCTCAAGCGTTTTTCCGCCGGTGTACTTACTGTCGCGTTCGCCGCAACCGGCCTTACCGCCTGTGGCAGCTCGGATGATGCCATTCGCATCGGCACCACGGATGCCGGCAAGAAGGCCTGGACCGTTTTCGAGCAGAAGGCTTCCGAACAGGGCATCGATCTGGATGTTCAGCCCTTCTCCGACTACCAGACCCCGAACCGCGCACTCGATGAGGGCCAGCTCGACGTCAATCTCTTCCAGCACATCAAGTTCTTGGCTGAGTACAACGTCGGCGCTAAGTCGGACCTGACTCCGATTGGCTCGAGCGAAATTGTCCCGCTGGCTCTGTTCTGGAAGGACCACAAGTCGGTTGATGAGCTGAAGAAGGGCACCGAGGTCGTCATCCCGAACGACCCGTCCAACCAGGGCCGCGCTATTAACGTGCTGGTTCAGGCTGGCCTGCTGAAGCTGAAGCAGGATGACCTGCTGACCCCGTCCCCTGCTGACATCGATAAGGAAGCTTCCAAGGTCACGGTTCTGCCGGTGGATGCCGCTCAGACTCCGGCCGCCTACGGCGAGGGTAAGCCCGCCATTATCAATAACTCCTTCCTGGACCGCGCCGGCATCGACCCGAACACCGCCATCTTCCAGGATGACCCGAACTCCACGGAGGCAGAGCCGTACATCAACGTCTTTGTCACCAAGGCTGAAAATGCTGACAACCCGAAGTACGCGGAGCTCTCCAAGATCTGGCACTCCAAGGAGGTCCAGGACGCAGTCGCAGAGGACTCCAAGGGCACCTCGGTTCCGGTTGACCGTTCGGCTGAGGAGCTGCAGGACATTCTGAATCGCGTCGAAGAGCAGCAGCGCGAGCAGAACTAACGCCACTGCCACCTAAGCACCGCCCAACACCAGGGAACACAGACCAAGGGGCACTGATTCACTCGTGACCAACAAGGGAACGAAGCTCGAATTCCGCGAGCTGAACAAGCAATTCGGCGACGTCACCGCGCTCGCCGACATCAACCTAACCGTTGAACCCGGCGAAATCCTCGGCGTCATCGGTTATTCCGGCGCTGGTAAATCAACGCTCATCCGTATGATTAACGGCCTGGAAAAGCCAACCTCCGGGCAGGTTTTGCTAGATGACACCGACATCGTCGGCATCTCCGAGCGCCAGCTACGGGGTCTGCGCCGCAATATCGGCATGATTTTCCAGCACTTCAACCTCTTCCATTCGCGCAACGCGATTCGCAACGTTGAATATCCGCTGGAACTGGCCGGTATGCCGAAGGCTAAGCGCCGCGCTCGCGCCCAGGAGCTGCTGGAGTTCGTCGGTCTCGGCGACAAGGCGGAGTCCTTCCCCGAGCAGCTCTCGGGTGGGCAGAAGCAGCGTGTCGGCATCGCCCGTGCGCTCGCCACCGAACCGACGCTCTTGCTTGCCGACGAAGCCACCTCGGCACTCGACCCGGAAACTACTTCCGGCGTCCTGGATCTGCTGCGTCGCATCAATCGCGAAATGGGTGTCACTATCGTGCTGATTACCCATGATATGTCGGTTGTACGCGGTATTGCTGACCGCATGGCCATCATGGAAAATGGTCACATCGTCGAAACCGGTACGGTCCACGAGGTCTTTGCCAACCCCAAGACTGAGGTTGGCCGCCGCTTCGCCACCACCGCACTGCGCGATGTTCCAATTGGTCGTGAACGCGATTCGGTGAATCAGTCTGCCGAGAGCGCAGCAGCTCGCCTGGTCACCATCACTATCAATGACGGTGTTGACCTCGGCGCCCTGGCACAGGCCACTAGTGCCCACGGTGTCGCCGCCTCGGTGGCACACGGCGCGGTCGCCAATGTGCAGGCGAAGTCCTACGGCCGCCTTACTTTGCGGTTGACTCCGCTGACAGGTAATTCCGCCTCGGATTCCTCTGATTTCGATGCCGCCATTGCTGCTATTTCCGAACTGACACAGGTAGAGGAGCTTGCATCATGATCGGTCTCTTAAACTCTCTGCCATCGGTGAGTGGCAAGGACACCAACTGGGATAGCCTCGGCCCGATGCTGGGCGAGGCATTCGGCCAGACGCTCTACATGGTCTGTGTCGCCATGCTGATTGGCGGTGTCGCAGGTCTAGCAATCGGCGTGCTGCTCTACACCACCCGCGATGGTGGCGTACTGCGCAACAAGTTTGTCTACCAGGTCCTCAATGTCCTGATTAACTTTGTTCGACCAATCCCGTTCATCATCCTGGTTACGGCCATCGGCCCACTGACAAAGAACGTGGTCGGCACCACGATCGGCACCGAAGCCGCAGTGTTCGTCATGTCGATTGCCGCCACCTTCGCCATCGCGCGCCTGGTGGAGCAGAACTTGATGTCCATCGACCCCGGCGTGATTGAGGCCGCCCGTGCGATGGGCGCAAGTCCGTGGCGCATCATCCGGACGGTCGTCGTGCCGGAGGCACTGGGCCCGCTGGTACTGGGCTACACCTTCGCATTCATCGCCGTGGTCGACATGTCAGCTATGGCCGGCTACATCGGCGGTGGCGGACTGGGCAACTTCGCAATCACCTACGGTTACCAGGCATTCGACTGGAACGTCACCCTGGTGACAACCCTGGTCATCATCTTCATCGTCCAGTTGGCGCAGATCTTCGGCAACTGGCTCTCCAAGAAGATCATGCGCAGGTAGCCGCACACATTAACTAGCCATTAGCTAGCGGCGGGTTACCTCGACCGCAGCCCAGCCCTTCTTTGGCCCTGGAGCATCACCGCAGGAAGACACAACGCCTTCCGTGGTGATTTTCTCCAGGGCCACTTCATATTCCACGACCTTGTCGCGGTCGCTGGGGCCGTCGTAAAGCGCGACGACTGCAGTCGTGCCGTCGACGTCAACGCGTGCGACATCGTCTACGCCCCACGCATCTGCTTGACGACGCACAGCCAACTCGGCCGCCTGCCCCTGCGGGGTGTAGACACCACGGCCGCGACAGCCCTCTGCATGCACGATGCCCTGCTGAGCGTCTTCGATGACCCCCTTGGCATCCACCGCACTCAGACGTCCAAAGCTGTAATTCCATGGCAACAGCACGCTGGCCGGCGCAAAGCGGTGCCCCTTAGAGTGCGAGGTTTCCCACACAACCTCTGGGTAGAGATTGTGCATCGCAGCAGCGAGCGGGCGACCTTTAATCGCACAGCAACGATCGCGCTTACCGTGCGTACAGATGAGAAACAGTGGATGGTCCAGACGAGTGGCCCCCTCGGTGGGCTGGCCAGGGCGGATATCCAGAGTCATCAGGTCTTCAACATCGGCAACCATGCGATGTTCGAGAAAAACCTCAGAGCCATCCACTGATTCACAATGCGCGATATAGACGTTAACGCCATCACACGGCTGCTGGCCGATTCGGCCTGGCTTTCGAATCAGCTGCAACGCGCCGCCGCGTTCAGACAACCAGGCCTCTACCTGACCGGTGATCTCTGCTCCCCATACCCCGCCGTCAAAAATATCGTGCGACCAACCGAGTTGGTGCTCCAACGCAATAAAGAGCTTTCCGGTCTTCGCAGTACCGGGAAGCGGCTCAGTCATCTGAGCGGAACAGGTGGTATCAAATTTGGCCTGGCTCATACGCCTAAGCGTAATTGAGTGCCCCCTGCGATTGGGTCTTAGGTCGCAGCGTTCACCCCTGTTTTGTTACTATTGTGCAACACTTTGACAACAAATACTTCTGACCTCGACTTTTGTAGTTCAGCTTGTTGAAATTCCGTAACTGCGCACATACCGTCAGACGTATGAATACGAAATCGCTGGATGTTTCGCGCACCCGTACCCGTATCGCGGCATCCCTGTGCCTCGCATTGGGCCTGGCTCTCGGCGCTTGCTCCTCTGACTCATCCCCAGACTCGGCTGCTGCAGTGTCTATGAAGACTGACTCAACCGCTGGCACCTCCGATTTGTCAAGCAGCTCTAGCAGCTCCACTAGCTCATCTGCGGCGGCGCAAACCACCATGGATGACGATGCTGCTCCGGAGGGCGATTTCAATAGTTCCTCCTCAGAAGCTGCCCCTTCCGATGGCGCTTACTTGGGTATTGAAGATGTCCGTGTCGGTTCCCACGACGGTTACGACCGCATTGTCTTTGAACTCACGGGCGAGGGCACTCCGGGATATTTCGTCCGTTACGAGGATGTGCCGACCCAACAGGGCTCCGGCAAACCGATTTCGGTCGACGGCACAGCCAAGCTGGTAATCGACTTGCGGGGCATGGGTTACCCCTTTGATTTCCAGATGGAGGACTTCCCCTCTGACCCGGTCAAGCCGACATCGACGTCCGTTATTAAGGAAGTCGTTGGCGCCGGCACCTTCGAGGGACAGACTCAGTATGTCGTCGGGCTCAAGGGCGATAAGACCCCGTTCAAGGTTTTCTCGTTGAACAACCCGAACCGCCTGGTTATTGACTTCCAATCGAAGTAATCGGGTTGCCCCGCGCTACGCCTCTACGCGTAAGCCCCCTCGATTCTCCATGCGCCGGCATGCCCTATGAGCAACCAGGCGGCGATGGTACCGTCATTCGCCATCGCACGGATTTGTATTCTTGCCGCTCGACGAGCCTCATCGGGCACCCACCAGCGCTCATCAATCGGCCAGGGCCCAGCCCACGATGACACGCGGTACGTTGTCACTCCATGCCGCACCAGAGATGGTTCCGCCGTCATGGTCGCTCGCCCAGTTACGCCCACGGTCTGCCCATTGGCATCGAGCACTTCCACCTCAGCATTAGCAGTCGCGGGAATAGTTGCCGGATTGGGGGCAAGAACGGCTCCCGGCCACGGCTGATTATTTTCCGCGGTTTTTGTGCTTTTGGGTTTTTCTCCGAAAGCGACAAATCCCACTCTTTCTCCTGGGCCACGCCCGCCCTGCATGATTGGTTGCTGTACTGCCTCTGACCCCAGTAACCCCTGCACACGCTCGGCAGCCCGGCGCGCTTTGGCTCGCGCATCATCGCTGCCGTGCCACAGATCCTGTTTTACAGTACCGGCGGCGACCACATCCAGTGGCTCTAACTGCAGCTCTACAATTCCGCGGCTGTCATCTCCATCATTTTCCTCAGCGCCGTCAACAGTTCCAGCAACAGTGCCGCTGCCTCCTCGTGGCTGCTGCCGATTCCTGTTATTCAGCCAGCCATCGAGCTGCCACCGAACCCTGTCAGCCGTAGTCTGTTCTGCCAGTGGCTCAGTGCAGCGCCATACTCTGCGCACCTCTGAGCCGTCACTAAATTGCGCCACCACCGCTAAGCGGTAACACGAATACCCATGGTTAAAAAGTTTTTCATGCAGTTGCCCAGCTAGAAAGCGCGCGACGAATGAGGCCTCATCCACTCTTCGGAGTGGACTCTCCCAAGACTGGTAGCTCACCGCCAGTCCTGGCGGCAAAGATCGCGGCGCCACCAACCGCACTTCCCCACGGCAGGCCAAATCGTGCCATCTAGCCCCCTGCGCCCCAAACCTGTTGGCTATATCCCGCTTCGGTAACGCAGCGACATCCCCCAATGTGCGCAGGCCGAGTTCCTGCCACGACTTCGCAAGCTCTGCGGGCATCTCCAGTGCACTTTCCGCCCTCAGCTCCACCAGAGAGATTCCCTGCCGAAATCTTTTGCCTTCATCTTCCCCGGGAGCTACCAGCACTCCCCTGCGCGCTGCCAAAATAGCTGTCACAATATCGTCCGCGAGCCCCAAGCTGCAGTCCACGCCCGGTACCGCAGCGGCATCAAGCAGCTTTTCCAAGGCCACATCCTGTCCGCCGTAATAACGCATTACCCCTCGCGCTGCCACAACCGCCAAGCCTGGCCGTAGAGCTTCGACCCCAGCTGCCACCGCCTCCAACCGTTGCAGCACGGACTCGAATTCTGCAGCGTCGCGCACCGCACTTTCCTCGACAACCTCCAGCTCCGGGCACAACGCTTCCGCATGGCGACGGCTTTGCCCGCGCCGTACCCCTGCACGGCGCGCACTCGGAGAACAAGCAGCTACTCCGCTATCACCCACAATCGCAACTGGACTGAGCGGATTAGCCTGCGACGTCACAGATGCTAGATGTGCTGCCTGCACTGGCCAATCAGGAAGCCATAGCGCCACCACACGGCTCGATTCCGCCGCTACCACTAGGACCTCCTCTGCGCGGGAAACGCGACCACATTGTTCTGTTCCACCTGTTCCCCCACCCGCCAACGGCACTGCCTCCGCGGAAACCGCGTCCCCGACACACTGACTTGGTAATCCACTGCTCGAATCCGGCCATAACCAGTGCCAAGCCCGGAAACACCAGCGACAGAGCTGGAAATTTCCGCAGCAGCGCCCGGCCACTGCTGCCCGACAAAAACCAGAGCACAACCACTCGTGCGCAGTCGTGCCTGCAGCGGACGTGCCTGCGACGGCGGCGGAGTGCGCGCCAACGAAGCCACCACCAAGTCAACGCCGTCCGCCAACAGCCCAATTACTTCAAGCGGCTGCATTCCAGGATCTGGCACACAGACAATGTTCGATAGCTTCCCGCCCAACTCCACCACGGAGAGCAACCCCTGTTCAGCGAGTCCAACTAGCGCAACATGACCTGTCTTCGTAACTTCCGCGATTAGGCCTGCCAATACCGCACCGGGCTGTTCAATGACACTGACAGCCCCTTTTCGCACTGCTCCCGCCAACGTATTTTCCAACGCCTCCGGCACCGGCAGAGCCTCACCGAGCCCAAAGGTTGCACCAGTTGCAGTCCCACCAGACTGGGCTGCCATCGCCTGCCGCAATGCCGCAATAGTCTGTTCCTTAGACTGCCCCGCAGCAATATTGACCGCCGTTGTCACTTCTTGTTCCACCTCATCCCACTGCCATCCCACTGCCCCCCCCCGCCCACCACGAACACTGCTCGAATATTCTTTCCCAACAAGCGGATTAAACATTACCCTAAATAGCACGTACGTTCGATATTAATGTGCGAAGAAAAGCGCCGCACACCACCGCGCGACGCTCTAACCTCAGCCGAGTACTACATTTCGTACTACTTAGGCCTTCACATCGAGAACTACATCGAATTCGAGCAAATCAGCCGACGACGACACCGGCTTGCGCTTTTCGCCCTCATGCGAAGCCTTGAAGGCACGGCCCTCACGCCACCCCTGGTAGGCCTCCTCACTCTCCCACTCGGTAAAGACGAAGTAGCGGCTCTCTCCTGCAGTCGGACGCAGCAGTTGGAAACCAATGAAACCCGGCACATCGGTCATCTTTGAAGAGTTAGCGGAAAAGCGACGTTCGAGCTCTTCTCCCGCACCCTCAGGAACGGTAATAGCGTTAATTTTTACAATGCTCATGGTCATAACACTAGCCACACAACTCTCAACAATCTATAGTTCCATCGCTACTAAAATTAAGAAGTATGACAGATTCCAGCCGGCACCAACACTCTTCAGGCTCTTACCAAGACGGGGCCGAACGCACGACAAAATTTATCAATAGTCCCGTGCGCCTGGGGACGGCAATTGGCGTCACCACCGCAGTGATCGCACTGCTCGCATTGCTTAAAGCCCACATCATCGGCTCCATTGGCTGGTGGATTATGATAGCGCTTTTACTGGTACTCATCGGCACCACACTTTTCGTGCGCCAGGCAAAAACACCCACCAAAGAAACTCGGCCCTCCTACTTCGCAGAGCCGATGCGTGAGTCACCAAACGACATCTCGTGGAATAGCAGTATAAGCGTGCTGCTCATCTTCCCCGGAGCATGGATCATTGCCGCCGTCGCCGAACGAATTTCCTCTACACCGGTCGCCTGCATAATGACCCTAGTTCTGTCCGCCATCACCGCTACCTGCGCAATCCTGCCGCGGCAATTCGGATTCCTCCCTCTCGCCGCGCATCTTCCTGACAATTTCGCCCAGCGCTGCCCCTACCCCGCCGACTCACCAGAGGCCCGCATCCTCACAGTCCTCTTCATCGCACGTCTACGCGACGGCTACGTCTTCTTCACCGACCAGCTCCCCTATTTCGCCATGCTTGACGACGATACCGTGAGCGCAGCTCTCCACACCCTAGCCGCCGATAAGCGCATCACCATCGCCAAGAACAATTCGGCCCTGACGGAAAAGGGCCGTGCCCGCGAGTTTGCACAACTCACAGACACGGCCCTCGCCAACTAGTGGCTTACTCCCACTCAATGGTTCCCGGTGGTTTGGAGGTCACATCCAGGACCACTCGGTTGACCTCTGGCACCTCGTTGGTAATACGGGTGGAGATTTTCTCCAGCGTATCGTAGGGAACACGAGTCCAGTCAGCGGTCATCGCATCCTCAGAGGAAACCGGGCGCAGCACGATTGGGTGGCCATAAGTACGACCATCACCCTGGACACCAACCGAGCGGACGTCGGCAAGCAGGACGACCGGGCACTGCCAGACAACCTCGTCCATACCTGCGGCCGTCATTTCCTCGCGTGCAATGGCGTCGGCGCGGCGGAGGGTATCCAGACGCTCCTTATCGACAGCGCCGATGATGCGGATACCAAGACCCGGACCCGGGAACGGCTGGCGAGCGACGATTTCTTCCGGCAGCCCCAGTTCGCGACCGACCGCACGGACCTCGTCCTTAAACAGCAGGCGCAGTGGCTCAACGAGGGTGAACTCAACGTCATCCGGCAGACCGCCGACGTTGTGGTGGCTCTTAATGTTGGCGGTACCAGAACCGCCACCGGACTCAACCACATCCGGGTACAGGGTGCCCTGGACCAGGAAGTCCACGGTCTCGCCCTCCGGAGCGCCCTCCAGCGCCTGTGCGACAGCGCGCTCGAAGGAGCGGATGAACTCACGGCCGATGGTCTTACGCTTGGTCTCCGGATCGGTGATACCAGCCAGAGCATCCAGGAAGACCTTGGAATCGTCGACGGTAATCAGCTTCGCACCAGTTGCGGCAACGAAATCCTTCTCAACCTGCTCGCGCTCGCCCTGGCGCAGCAGCCCATGGTCGACGAAGACACAGGTCAGACGGTCACCAATAGCGCGTTGCACAAGCGCGGCGGCAACTGCGGAGTCAACGCCGCCAGACAGACCGCAAATTGCGCGACCGGTCTCACCGACCTGATTACGGACCTGCTCAATCAGCTCTTCCGCGATGTTAGCGGCAGTCCAGTCCGGCTCCAGGCCAGCAATCTCATACAGGAACTTCTCCAGAACCTGCTGACCATACGGCGAATGGTTGACCTCCGGGTGGTACTGCACACCGGCCATGCGCTTTTCCAAGCACTCGAAAGCCGCTACCGGAGCACCCTTGGTGGACGCCGTAACGGTGAAGCCCTCCGGTGCCTTAGACACCGCGTCACCGTGGCTCATCCACACCTCGTGTGTCTCCGGCACACCAGTGTGAGCGACACCGCCACCGTCGACGACGTTCAGCTGCGTGCGGCCGTACTCACGGTCACCGGTAGCAGCAATCGTGCCGCCGAGCACCTCAGTCATCGCCTGGAAGCCGTAGCAAATACCAAACACCGGAATGCCCAGCTCAAGCCACTCTGGGTTGAGCTTCGGGGCACCTTCGGCGTAGGCACTGGACGGGCCGCCGGACAGCACCAGCGCGGCCGGGTTCTTGGCCTTAATTTCTTCGGTCGTCGCATCATGCGAGACCACTTCGGAATAAATTTTTGCCTCGCGCACACGTCGCGCGATGAGCTGCGCATACTGCGCACCGAAGTCCACGACGAGGACGGGCTTAGTCACCTGTTCAGACACGCCCTAAAGCTTATCAAGACTTACGGACTGCAGGCATACCCAGGTTCAGTGCAGCCGGAGCATCTGCAGGCACAGCCGGGCTCACCGGAGCAATCGGATCCAGGCGCACGTAGGACTCCCCCTGCGCTGGACGCTGATCTTCCTCACCCTTATTCGGCCACAGCGACGTTGCACGCTCCGCATTCGCGGAAATCGACAGTGACGGGTTCACTCCCGGGTTGGCTGCCATCGCCGAACCGTCGTGAATCGAGAGCGTCGGGTAACCCCACACACGCAAGTACGGATCAACGACGCCGTTTTCAGGCGAATCCGAAATCGTCGCACCGCCAATGAAGTGAGCTGTCAAAGGAATATTTGCCAACTCACCGATAGTGCCACCCGCTAGCACACGACCATTCCGACCACGTGCACTGAGCTTGTCCGCCGCACGTTGCGTAGCTTCGTTACCCGACGGAATCCACGTCGGATTCGGCTCCCCCTCGCCCTGCTTACTCATCAGGAAACGCACCGGCCCAATCTTCTGCAGGTACGTCGTAATCGAGTTGTCGCGATTCTGCATCACCAGAGAAATCACGGTGCGCTGCGACCACTTACGCAGATTCACGAGCTGCGTCAGGTAGTTAGGATGCTTTACGACGGTTCCCACAGCCTGCAACCATCGCGGAGTCCGACGACCTCCTTCGGTCATAATCATCTGCAGCATTGCGATGGCATTAGAGCCCTTACCGTAGCGCACTGGCTCGATATGGGTGTCCTCGTCTGGGAAGAATGACGAAGTGATGGCTACACCGTTAGAAAAGTCATTTTCCGGATCCACCTTCGTACCCATCGCGCCCAAAATAGCCTCGGAGTTGGTGCGGGTCAGCTTGCCCAAAGATTTCGGTAGCAGCGGCAAGTGCCCATCGGCCTGCTGGCGATGCAGCAAATTCTGGGTGCCCCATGCACCGGCGGCGAGAATGACGCGCTTAGCGCTAAACTGCTGCTTGCCCTTAGCTACCCAACGGCCAGTGCGCTCAGTGTCAATAACCCAGGAGCCATCAGCCTGAGGATGCAGGCCGGTAACGGTAGTGCGGTCAAAGACCTGCGCACCGAACTTCTCCGCCAAGTAGAGGTAGTTTTTAACCAGGGTGTTCTTGGCATTGTGACGGCAACCAGTCATGCACTCACCACATTCCGTACAAGCAGTACGGTCCGGGCCAATCCCCCCGAAGTAAGGATCGGAAACTGTTTGCCCTGGCGCACCCTGTCCACCAGTCTTAGCTCCGAAGAACACACCCACCGGAGTCGAGCGGAAAGTATGGCCCACACCCATATCTTCGGCTACCTCACGCATGACGACGTCGGCAGGCGTGTCGGATGGGTTGGTGACCACCCCGAGCATGCGAGATGCATTGTCATAGTGCGGAGTGAGTTCTGACTCCCAGTCGGTAATGTGCCCCCACTGACGGTGCTGGAAGTATTCAGTGCCCGGCTTATACAGAGTGTTTGCGTAGTTAAGAGAACCACCGCCAACTCCAGCACCAGCGAGAATCATGACATCTTTCAACATGTGCACGCGCTGGACGCCAAAGAGTCCCAGCTTGGGAGCCCACAGGTACTTGTGAAGCCGCCAGCTGGTCTTGGCAAAGTCTTTATCTTCGAACCGTCGACCAGCTTCGAGAACTGCCACTCGGTAGCCCTTTTCGGTCAACCGCAAAGCAGAAACAGAACCACCAAAACCGGAACCGACGATTACAACATCGAAATCACGTTGTTTACTCATGGGAAAAGCCACCTTCTCTAAGGGCGTAACGCTAATGCGCGGAACTCATGTTCCTAACCCTAAGCGGAGGTGGCTTTTCAGTAAGGTAGTTTTGCGAAAAAACTATCCGATTACTTTAATTAAAAACCCTTTGGACGTACCGACAGCTCAACGCGGTGGAAGGACTTCAGGTTGGTAAAGCCGCACTTGGCCATTGCGCGACGCAGGCCACCGGCGAGATTGCGGTCACCGAACGGCGAAGCGGAAGGGCCAAACAGAGCCTCTTCCAGGCTGACCAATTCCTTCTCATCGTCGACGACCGGCCACACCGCACCGCGCGGGTACTTCGGATGTGCCGCAACAGACGGCCAGGCGTAGCCCTGCCCCGGAGCTTCGTGGACGGTTGCCAGCACACTGGACAGTGCCACAGCATCCGCACCGCAGGCGATTGCCTTGGCAATGTCACCGACGGTATCAATGCCGCCATCGGCAATGATGTGGACGTAGCGCCCCTCGGTCTCATCGAGGTAGTCCTTACGGGCAGCTGCAGCATCCGCAATAGCGGTAGCCATTGGCACATCGATACCGAGCGCATCCGGGGACGTCGTAAAGCCCGTACCGACAATCACACCAGCTGCGCCTGAACGCATCAGATGCAGCGCAGTCTGGTAGTCGACAACGCCACCGGCGATAACTGGAACGTCCAGGCTGCCGATGAAGTCCTTGAGGTTTAGCGGTTCACCCTGAGCCGTGACATGCTCTGCGGAAATCAGCGTGCCCTGGATAACCAACAAGTCGATGCCGGCCTTGATAGCCAGCGGAGCCAGCTCACGGGCATGCTGCGGGGAGACACGAACTGCAGTAATCGCGCCGGTTGCGCGAATCTCCTTGATGCGCTCAACCAACAGGTCAGTATCAATTGGAGCAGAGTGCAGTTCCTGCAGCTTGCGGTTCGCTGCCTCGGATTCACGCTTGGTGGCGGCATTCTTTGCCAACTCCACCAGCTCGGCGATCTTGTCCTGCGCATCGGCGTGACGGGCCCAGATACCCTCGGCGTTGAGAACCGCCAAACCGCCCAGGCGAGCAAACTCAGCGACGGATTCCGGGCTGGCGATGGCATCTGTCGGATGCATCATCATCGGGAGTTCGAAATCGTAGGCGTCAATTCGCCAGGAGGTATCGACGTCCTTGGACGACCGGGTACGCCGAGTGGGAACGAGTGCAATATCGTCCAACTCGTAGGTCCGGCGTGCCTCGCGGCCAATACCGATTTCAACGATGTCGCGCATGAGCTTTCCTCACATGCCCTTTCCGTGGAATTTAACTCGACTAAGCCAGTTTAGCGCTGGTAGTAGTTCGGCGCTTCGACAGTCATCTGGATATCGTGCGGGTGCGACTCGCGCAGGCCTGCAGCGGTGATCTGGACGAACTGTGCGTCGTGCAGCTGCTCGACGGTAGCGGAACCGGTGTAGCCCATAGCTGCACGCAGACCACCGACCAGCTGGTGAACGATGGAGTCGATACTGCCGCGGAACGGAACACGACCCTCAATGCCTTCCGGAACCAGCTTCTCTTCGCTCTTGACATCAGCCTGGAAGTAGCGGTCCTTGGAGTAGGAGCGCTTCTCACCGGTCAGGCCGCGGCCCTGCATGGCACCCAGCGAGCCCATGCCACGGTACATCTTGTACTGCTTGCCGTTGACGAAGGTGACCTCACCCGGAGCCTCAGCGGTACCGGCCAGCATCGAACCGAGCATGACGGAGGATGCCCCGGCTGCCAGAGCCTTGGCGATGTCGCCGGAGAACTGCATACCGCCATCGGCGATAATCGGAACGCCAGCCTTCTTAGCTGCGACAGAGGCTTCCATGATGGCGGTGATCTGCGGGGCGCCCACACCTGCGACAACGCGAGTGGTGCAAATCGAGCCTGGGCCGATACCGACCTTGATGGCATCTGCACCCGCGTCAATCATGGCCTGTGCAGCGCCACGGGTAGCCAGGTTGCCGCCGATAATCTGGATGTTCTCGCCGAATTCCTTCTTAACGCGGGAGACCATCTCAAGTACACCTGAGTTGTGGGCGTGAGCGGTATCAACAACGAGCACGTCTACGCCTGCGTCAGCCAATGCGTGCGCGCGCTTCCAGGAGTCCTCGCCGGTACCGATGCCAGCACCGACCAGCAGACGGCCGGAACCATCCTTGGAAGCATTCGGGTACTGATCCTTCTTGACGAAGTCCTTGACGGTAATCAGACCAGTCAGGCGGCCTTCGCCATCGACGATCGGCAGCTTCTCCACCTTGTGAGCGCGCAGCAGGTTCAGCGCCGCATCGCCAGACACACCCTGCTCAGCCACGACCAGCGGCATCGGGGTCATGATTTCGGAAACCTTGCGGTTCAGGTCTGCCTCAAAACGCATGTCGCGGTTGGTGCAGATACCGACCAGCTTGCCGTCCTTGTCGACGACCGGCAGGCCCGAGATGCGGTAACGAGCGCACTTGGCATCTACTTCGGCGATGGTGTCATCCGGGGAACAGGTCACCGGGTCGGACACCATGCCAGCCTCAGAGCGCTTCACAATCTCGACCTGCTGCGCCTGCTCCTCAATGGACAGGTTGCGGTGCAGGATACCCATACCGCCCTGGCGGGCCATAGCAACAGCCATGCGGGCCTCGGTGACGGTGTCCATAGCAGCGGACACAACCGGAATGTTCAGACGCAGCTCACGAGTGAGCTGCGTCGAAGTATCAACGCCGGAGGGGATAACGTCCGAAGCATCCGGCAGCAGCAGGACGTCATCGAATGTAAGGCCGACTAGTGGAATCTTGTTGGGATTGTCTCCGCCGAGGCTAATTCCCGTGGGGTTGGTCATGGACTCCTCCTGCTCCACCCTTGCCGACATCCGGCCAGGGGCGCTATCGCTTCGTGGTTGCCAAACGTTATATACAGGGTAGTCCTTCAGTGATGAAACGCGACAATTAGGCGGAGCGACAGGTGCCCGACAAGGGTTAGCCGAAAGCTAGCTGAGGGTTATTCCAAGGTGAACTAAACCCCAACTAAGTGCATCGCCAATCGACAGGATTGCCGTACAGAGCTGTTACGGTAGTGGTTGTGAACCACAACTTTTTCTCATCCATGCCGCGGGATCCGTTCGAAGGAGATCCCAATGACCCGGCAAGCTTTCTCGAGCCGGATGAGCCGTTTGCTCCACTGACAGACCAGGAACGTCGAGAGGTTCTTGAAGATCTGGCCGCAGTTCGCCTATTCCGCACCGCTTTGAGCCCAGAGGGATTACTGGGCGTCTGCATGTTGTGTGAGGACTGCGGTGACGAGCACTTTTATAACTGGGAGGTTTTGGAAAACCACTACCTGATGCTCCTGTCTGGACAGGCATCTCCGGTTCACGAGCCACAATTCGATCCAGACCCCTCCCGTTACGCCCCATGGGACTACTGCGCAGGCTTTGTCGACGGTCTGCGTTCTCGACGACCTGGCCGTTTCTAAAAATTTGGTAAGAGTTTGACGGAATTGTTTGCGTAGTATCCCGGCTGGCCTCCTTAGGTTTACCAACCGTTCATTGTTGGCCTCCACACTTGAGCTCACTGCTTCAAGAAAGCTCAATGAAGGAGACATCAATTCCGATGACGTACATCGACCACTTGCCCGGGCCCAATGCGGATTTGTGGGATTGGCAGCTGCACGGCTCTTGCCGCGGGCAGGACTCCGCGACCTTCTTCCACCCGGAAGGCGAGCGCGGACGCGCACGCAGCCTGCGTGAAGCCCGTGCGAAGGCTATCTGCCGTTCTTGCCCTGTTCTTATGCAGTGCCGTAGTCACGCACTCAAGGTTGGTGAGCCATACGGTGTCTGGGGCGGTCTCAGCGAATCTGAACGAAATGAAATCCTTCGAGCTAAGCCGGCCGCACGTGAACGCGAACTTGAACGCGTTCTAGTTACTGCCATGTAGTCCCTCTCCTCTCTCGGACTCCAGCCAGTTCACATAAAAACCAAAATGCTCCCCACCCTCAGATTGAAAGGTGGGGAGCATTTTACGTGCCAAAGGCCAGGGCACTAGCTCACTGGCAGTTAGTGAGCGTGGTCGTGCTGTGGCTCTTCTTCCGGCTTGTCCACAACAGAAGCCTCGGTGGTCAGCAGCATGCGAGCCACGGAGGTTGCGTTGACGACTGCGGAGTGAGTGACCTTGACCGGGTCAATGACGCCGGACTCAATCAGGTTCTCGTAAGTGTCAGTAGCAGCGTTGTAGCCGTTGCCGTTCTCCAGCTCACCAATGTGGTAGACAACGACAGCACCGTCCTTACCAGCATTCTCAGCAATCCAGAAAGCCGGACGGGTCAGAGCCTTGGCAACTGCACGGACACCGACTGCCTCGTCGCCCTCGAACTCGTCAGCGAATGCCTCGAGTTCACGGGAGATCTGCACCAGTACGGAACCGCCACCGGCGATGACGCCTTCCTGAGCTGCCGCACGAGCAGCGTTAATGGCATCCTCGACACGCAGCTTGCGCTCGTTGACCTCGGTCTCGGTAGCAGCGCCGACCTTAATGACAGCCACGCCGCCAGAGAGCTTCGCCAGACGCTCTTCCAGCTTCTCGCGATCCCAGTCAGAGTCAGTGCGCTCAATCTCGGCACGGATCTGGTTACGACGCTCTTCCACAGCCTCAGCGGTGCCAGCACCGTCCACCAGAACGGTCTCGTCCTTGGTAATGGTGATACGGCGTGCGTTACCCAGCACCTCAAGTCCAACGTCCTTCAGCTGCATGCCAGTGTCAGCCGTAACGACGGTTGCACCGGTGACAACTGCCAGGTCATCCATGAACGCCTTACGACGGTCACCGAAGTACGGTGCCTTCACTGCGGCAACCTTCAAGGTCTTGCGCATAGCGTTGATGACCAGTGCGGACAGCGCCTCGCCCTCGATATCCTCAGCCATAATCAGAGTCGGCTTGCCGGACTCGGCAATCTTCTCCAGAATCGGCAGGAACTCCGGCAGGGAGGAAATCTTCTCACGGACCAGCAGCACCTGTGCACCGTCAAGAATTGCCTGCTGAGCCTCGACGTCGGTAATGAAGTACGGCGAGAGGAAGCCCTTGTTGAAGGACACGCCCTCGGTCACGGACAGCTCGGTGGCAATCGACTGCGACTCCTCCACAGAGACGACGCCGTCCTTGCCAACCTTGTCCATGGCACCTGCAACCAGGTCACCAATTTCAGTGTCGCGCGAGGAAACGGTTGCCACCTGTGCGATGGCACCAGAGCTGCTGACCGGGGTGGCGCGCTGCTTCAGCAGCTCAACTGCCTTGTCGGATGCAGCGTGAATACCGCGGTTCAGCGAAATCGGGTTTGCGCCGGCTGCAACGTTGCGAAGACCCTCGTGGACCAGCGCCTGTGCCAGCAGCGTTGCGGTAGTAGTACCGTCACCGGCAACGTCATTGGTCTTGACCGCTACGGACTTAACCAACTGCGCGCCGAGGTTCTCAAACGGATCCTCAACGTCGATGTCGCGGGCGATGGTCACACCATCATTGGTGACCAGCGGACCGCCGAAGGCCTTGTCCAGGACAACGTTGCGACCCTTCGGGCCAAGCGTGACCTTGACTGCGTCGGCAAGCGTGTCCACACCGCGCTTGAGGCCTTCGCGAGCCTCTTCGTTAAAAGCAATAAGCTTCGCCATGTGTGGGTACGTCCTCCCTTTAGTTCTCGATAACAGCCAGGATGTCACGCTGCGACAGCAGCAGGTACTCTTCGCCCTGGTACTTCAGCTCAGTGCCGCCGTACTTGGAGAAGATGACGATGTCACCCTCCTTGACGTCCATAGGAATGCGGTCATCGTCATCGGCCCAACGACCCGGACCAACTGCGATAACGGTAGCCTCCTGCGGCTTCTCCTTAGCGGAGTCCGGGATAACCAGGCCAGATGCCGTGGTGGTTTCTGCTTCGTTGATCTGGACGAGGACGCGGTCCTCCAGCGGCTTGATGTTGACGTTCGCCACGATGAATTCCTCCATACATGCGGTGATGTGATGTTCTTGTGCCGGTTGGTCTGCCGTGCACAGCCGTCGTCGCGGGTGAACAACTGTGTGTCAAACAACCTTCGTTAGCACTCTACCCCTGCAAGTGCTAACACTCAACAATAGTGAGCGCTAATGCTAATTGGTCAGCTTGTCGGGGTTACACGCCATACGACCGAACACAGTAACCGTCATTCCGTGTTCCTTGATGTACTCATCGCTAAAGCACGGGCCACCAGAACCGGTTGTGTAGTTACTGTCTGGCTCCTTCCTTTGCCAGGCACCTTCGTCCCATTGGTAGACCGCCAGTCCACCACTGTTTGCGCGCCCACCCAGCGCCCACCATCCGTCACAGGCGACGATCGTAAAGTTTTCCTCCGTAGTCGGGAACGCCGACGCCTCGCAATCCCCACTAATCGGATAATCGGGCGTAGCCTTACTCATGGTTTCCCTCGTCTTGGTTTTCTCCGGCGACTTCACCTTCACGGTCTCCGTCGCAGTCGCAGTAACAGTGAGCTTCGGCGCTACTTCATCCTTTGCACCTGCACCAAACCATTGCTCACCCCGACCACTCGCAACTAGGTAAAGCACCGCTGCCACAGCGACGATCACCACAAGCAACAGCGCGACGACTGCCCATAACACTCCCCGACCACGACCGCGCTGATGTTCAACTTGCGGTGCTTGCGTTGTTTGCAGTTCACCCTGCGGTGCAAACAGCTCAGTCTGATTATGCGAACTATCGGATGGCTGAAGTTCCCACTCACTGTAGTCTTTACTCATTTTTGGGCAAGCGCTTTCCTGTAATTGTCCTGCGATCCATGGCAGAGAAACAAGTCAAAGTCAGTTAACGAAATTTAACATGGATCCGAGGGGCAATCACTGCTTATTGCATTACAGGATCTTCCACTGGCATCGATGGGTCGGTCGGGCAGGCGTAGCCAGAGGGCTTGACCCCCGCGGCAATGAGGTAGGCGGCAGCTGCGCCAATCATGACACCGTTGTCGGTGCACAACTTAATCGGTGGCACGTGCAGCGTAATTCCCGCCGAGGTAGCTCGCGCCGCTGCGAGTTCACGCAACCTCGAGTTCGCAGCCACACCACCACCGAGCAGCAGCGTAGTGGCCCCCACATCCTGAGCTGCGCGAACGGCCTTCTTGGTCAATACATCGCAGACCGCCTCCTGGAAGGAAGCACAGACGTCCTCTACGGAGTATTCACGACCCTCCTTCTCTGCCGCCTCGACATAGCGGGCCACGGCGGTTTTCAAGCCGGAGAAGGAGAAGTCATGGCGCGCATCCTGCTGGCGCATCATGGCGCGAGGAAACGCGATGGCCTTGCGATTTCCCTGCTTAGCCAACTTATCGATAATCGGGCCGCCCGGGTAACCCAACCCAAGCAACCTCGAAACCTTGTCGTATGCCTCTCCGGCTGCGTCGTCAAGCGTCGATCCGAGCTCCTCCATCGGACGACCAACCCCCTGTACGCGCAGCAGCTGCGTGTGCCCGCCGGAAACTAGCAGCGCCACTGCGTTGGATAGATCTGCGCCATCGAGAGCTCCGACAGCAACGTGGCCACCAAGGTGATTAATGCCGTAGAAAGGCACACCCCAGGCGGCGGCATAAGCCTTCGCGCCTGCCGAACCGACCAGCAGCGCACCGGCGAGACCGGGCCCCACGGTAGCGGCGACGGCATCTGGGATAAAAGTATCGATACCGAGCTTGGCAGCTGCTTGCGCGCGCGCCTCGGAGACTACTGGCTGCAAGGCTTCCAAATGAGCGCGGGAAGCAATCTCCGGGACCACACCACCGAAGCGGGCGTGCTGCTCCATGGAGGATGCGACGACGTCGGCAAGCACTTCCACCTCGGGAATGGCGGGGGTGCTGGTGTCGGTGTCGTCGTAGCGCACACGCATCACTGCAGCGCCAGTCTCATCGCAGGAACTCTCGATTGCCAGCAGGGTCAACTCGGTCATAGCAGTCATGGTACTAGCGCACCACCGGGTCGCTTACCAGCGACCGAGTTTAAATTTCGAGGCGACCGAGGTTCCGCACAGCGGCACGCCAGAGAGCGTATTCCTCTGGGTAGTCATCGCGGTAGTGGCGCACGGCGCGCATACCGTGCTTAATACGCTCGATTTCCTCGTCGCCGATATCCTTGCCCTCGGCGTCGACAAATACGACCGTTCCGCAAATTGCGGTGGTGGGGTCGGTAAAGAAAGCCGAGTTACCCGTAGCAGCCTCATTGCGGCCGAGGGACGCGACCGGATTCGGTTCAGCGCCCTCAGCCTTGGCCGTCGGGTTGTAGAGAGCGGCGTAATCGGCGCCGTCTTCTTGGAATGCCACCGAAACACGGTCGGAGGAAACTCCGCCGAGGAATGTAGCAGCGGCCTCCAACTCAAATTCGACGATGCGATGCGTCAGGTCAGGGTTCACCAGAAAACCTTTAATCATGGAAACAGAGGTACCGCACCGCACCCGCTCCCGCATCTCGAGAGCGCTACCCCCACTATGGCCGCGGGATGTTGCGGAGGTTCGACCGTGCCATGTTGATCATCTGACCAACGCCGCCGCCGAAGACGGTGCGAGTAGCGGCCTTGGAGAATCCCATCAGCATGTCCCAGGTGATGTTTGCCGGGATGGACAGGGCATTCGGGTCGGTGACCATATCCACCAGCACCGGGCCGTCGTATGCCAGCGCCTCTTGAATCAGGCGAGGCGCATCGGCCGGATCTTCAATTCGGATGGCCTTGATACCCAACGACTCTGCGACTCCGGCGTAGTCCACTGCGTCGTGGTCGGTCTCGTGCTCCGGCAGCCCCTGAACCAGCATTTCCAGCTTGACCATGCCGAGCGAGGAGTTATTGAACACAAACATCTTGATGGGCAGCTGCTCCTGCTTCACGGTGATGAGCTCACCGAGCAGCATTGACAGGCCACCGTCACCGTTGAAGGTAATGACCTGACGGTCCCGGTCAGCAGCCTGCACACCAATGGCCTGCGAAAGTGCATTGGCCATGGTGCCGTGACGGAAAGAACCAATCTGCTCTCGCTTGCCATTCGGCGTGACGTAGCGTGCAGCCCAGACATTGCCCATGCCGGTATCCACGGTGAAGACGGCATCGTCATCGGCGTACTTATCAATCAGGTCGGCCACATACTCCGGGTGAATCGGTCGCATGTTCTCAACGTCGTGGGTGTATGCCTCGATGACGTGGCTGAGCAGGCGCTCGTGGTTCCGCAGCTGCTTGTCCAGGAAGGAACGGTCAGTCTTTTCATCCAGGTGCGGCAGGATGGTTTCAATCGTGGCAGCCACATCGCCGACGACTGGGTACTTCACCGTGGTACGACGACCGATGGCACGACCATCGATATCGACCTGGGCGACGTTCTTGGTCGGCAGGAAGTCGTTGTACGGGAAGTCAGTACCGAGCAGAATCAACAGATCAGCATCGTTGGAGGCATCGTGGCAGGCGCCGTAGCCCAGCAGGCCGGACATGCCGACGTCATAGGGGTTGTCGTACTGGATGTACATCTTGCCACCCAGCGCATGTCCCACCGGCGACTTAATCTTCTCCGCAAGCTTGAGCACCTGTTCGCGGGCGTCCTTCACACCTGCGCCACAGAAAAGCGTGACGGTTTTAGCCTCGTTGATTGCGTCGGCAAGCGCGGCGGCCTGGCCGGCGTCAGGGAATACGACTGGGCGACCGCTGCTGATTGTGGAGGTGACGAACTCATCATTTTCCACTTCATGCGTTGTAATGTCGCCCGGCAGAACCAGCACGGAAACACCGTGGCCAGTCATGGTCGACTGGATAGCGTGATGCAAAACGACGCCACCCTGCTCAGCGGAGTTGACCATCTCGCAGTAACCGGAGCACTCGTTGAAGATGAACTCCGGATGGGTCTCCTGGAAGAAGTTCGAGCCAATCTGGCGGGAAGGAATGTGCGATGCCAGCGCCAGCACCTTTGCGCCGTTGCGGTGGGAGTCATACAGGCCCTGAATGAGGTGGGTATTACCCGGGCCACAGGAGGCCGCACACACTGCTAATTCGCCGGTGACCAGGGACTCCGCGCCGGCGGCGAAGGCGGCAGCCTCTTCGTTGCGAACGTGCACCCACTCAATGGAGGACTCGCGCACAGCGTCGACAATGGGGTTCAAACTATCTCCAACGAGTCCGAAGATTCGCTTGACACCCTGCTTCTCTAGGGTTTCTACGAGCTGTTTTGCAAAGGTTTTAGCCATGTGCCTGGTTTAACGCAGATTAGTCAATACGTCAACATCTAGCTGGCCAACTCAGGCCGACACATCGTGTACGCATCCGCCCCAGAGCCCGGATAATAGTTCTTTCGCAGCCCCATATTTTCGAAGCCATAGCGCCGATACATGGCGATTGCGGGTTCGTTATCTGTGCGAACTTCCAAAAACACCGGGCCCGAATCCTCCGCCACAGCTGCCATCAGCGCGTCCATCAGCTGCGTCCCAAAGCCCCGGCGCTGCCACTTCTTCCCCACCCCGATGGTGTGAATCTCGTACTCGGCGGCACCCGCAGGCCCCAGCTTGGTAATCCCCGCATACCCGCACAGTTCTTCGTCCTCGTCCACATCTGCAATCAGCCCGACGTAGAAATTGTTCGGCGCGGCCAGCTCGGCCATAAAGGCCGATTCCGACCAGGGATCGTCGCCGGCAAATAGCTCCGCCTCAATCGCCGCACACGCCTTGGCCGCAGGAGGCCCGAGACGCACTAGCTTGACGACGCTCATCTCATAGCCTTCGGGACAACGGCATCCGGACGGCGCAAGTACAGCGGCACCAGTGGGCCCGGCGCGGAGTCAAAGTCGACCGCTTCAACCATGGCTGTCGGAGTGGGAAAGACTTGTTCGGCAGCAACCTCAAGCCCGGTAACTTGCTCGATGTGGCTGAGGCTGCCGCGGGCGTGGCTCGGCGCGAAGTCGGCGACTTCTGCTGCAAGTTCTTCCTTGAGCAGCTCCATGACGTCGGCTGGCTTGGCCACTGCCGGGCCGAAAACCCGCTGGCCATCGCGGTAGGCGGCGAAGTACACCTCGCGGCGGCGGGCATCGGTGACGACCAGTTCATCGCCAACCCCACCCGCAAGCGAATCCAGGCTGCAGATGCCGCAGCAGGGAATTCCCAGAGCGTCGGCGAAGGAGGCTGCGGTAGCCATACCAACGCGCAAGCCCGTAAACGGCCCCGGCCCACAGCCGACAACCACGGCATCTAGCTCGGTTGCCGCCACCCCACTGTCAGTGAGGCACTGCTGAATCAGCGGCACCAGCACCTCGTTGTGCGCACGGGCATCCAGGTGCAGCTTTTCGGCCACGGTTTCACCATCGCGGACAATTCCCGCGGTGACCTGTGGAGTCGATGTGTCAACGGCCAAAATGTTCATACTCAGTAACCTACTTGAACCGACTTGAAGCTACTTGCTCCACGTCCAGGTGACGACGCGGGCATCGTCGTCACGCGAACGATCGATACTCACCTGTAGATAGCGCTCGGAGAGCACCTCGGCGAGCCCCATTCCCCACTCGGCGACCACGACGCTGTCCTCAAGGTCGGTGTCCAAATCGAGCGAGTCCAGCGCATCGAAGGCATCACCATCGGAGCCGGGGCCCTCTTCGCCAAAGAGTCGATAGGCGTCGACGTGGATGAGGGTGACGCCGTCGGTTGCCAGCGGACGGTGCTCGCGGGCGATTGTGAACGTCGGCGACGTCACGCGACCGCGCACATTCATGCCGCGGGCGATGCCCTGCGTGAGGGTCGTTTTGCCCGCGCCGAGTGGGCCATCGAGAATCACCAGATCCCCAGCTGCCAACTCCCGGCCAATTTCCTCGCCGAGGTCACGCATGTCCTCTGCGGTTGGCGCGATGCGGCTGCGCACCCACTTTCGCTCGCTGCGTCCCTTTGGCGCAGTGAGGATTTCGTAGTTAATGGTGCCGGATGCCTTCGCGAGGTCATCGAGACCGGGCTCCCCCAGTGCGGGATCACCGACGATAACCGCAGTGTCGCCGGCCTCGACATCGGTGTCGGGCCCCAGGTCGACGACGAATTGATCCATACACACCCGTCCTACCTGCGGGTAGCGTGTGCCATTGATGCTGACCTCGAAATGCCCGGAGGCCGAGCGCATCATACCGTCGGCGTAGCCGCAGGGCACGATGCCGATGGTGGTGTCGCGGTCAGCTGTCCACGTCTGGCCGTAGGACACCGACTGCCCCTCCGGTAGCTTTTTGACCAATATGACCGACGCTTCCCACCGCATCGCCGGACGCAATCCATGGGTGGCACCCACAATTGGCTCCCCACCATAAATCGCCAGACCCGGGCGCACCATGTCGAAGGCCAGGTCCGGACGCGACAACGATGCCGGCGAATTCGCCGCATGGTTGATCAGCTCGTCCAGCTCCGCCTCACGCAGTGCCGCAATCGCAGCACGGAAATTCTGTGCCTGCTTATCGACGCTCTCGTGGCCCGGCTCATCCGCGCACGCAAAGTGCGTGAAAGCACCGGTGACGTTCAGAGCACCGGTCTTGTGCAGCTCAACCAGCTGATCGACCGCATGCTCAAAGTCCCCATTGGCCATAGAGAATCCCGAGCGCCCCAGGCCCGTATCGACCATCACCGTCACACGTGGTGTCACCGACAGCGCCCGCCCGGCATTGGCCACGACCAGCGCATGAGCCGTCGACGGCAGGCCGAGGTCAATATCTGCAGCCACAGCACGCTGCACCAACGAGGTGGCCGCTGCGTCCCAGATCCAGGCGAGGATGGGGATGGTGTGGCCGTCGTCAAGCGTGGCGCGGAGTTCCTCGCGGAGGGAGAGCGCCTCGTCGATTGTTGCGACACCGAGCTGCGTTGCCCCGCCGGCCAGCGCGGCACGCGCGGTCTGCAGCGCACCCTGCGAGTAGCCGTCCGCCTTGACGACGGCCATGAATTCCGACACCCCTGCGATGGCCTTGACGGTCTTCACATTGTGGGTGATTGCGTCGAGATTAACGGTATGGGTCAGGATGGCTGGTGCCGAGGAAGTCATAGCCGTATTTTGCCACTGCTGCCTTCGTTGGTGAACCATGCGGTGGCATCTCGGATGGATTCGGCGATGTCCTGGGCGCTGCAGGGTGCTGGTCCGAACTCTGTCTGCGCGGCCAAAAATGCGGCGCGCGCATGAATAATTGCTGGTAGATAGAGGGCTTCGCCACGCGCTACCCAGGCGCCGAGGAGCCCGGACAGTACATCGCCAGAGCCCGGCGTGGCTGCCCAGGAGCTACCCGCGTCAATCACGACTGTGCGCTGCGTTGTCGGATTGACCATCACAGTTCGGCGTCCCTTGAGCAACACTTCGGAGGAGAACTGCTCGGCAAGTTCACGCGCATCTGCGATGGGGTTAGTGACCTCGTGCCCGGTCAGGCGCTCGAATTCACCGGCGTGCGGCGTGAGAACAGTGCGCAGGTTGCGCTCCTGGCCGCGCTCACGAACGAGCTGTCGGATGTCCTCATGCTTCGACAGCAGTGTCAGTGCGTCAGCGTCGATGACCACTGGTTTGTCAGTGGTCAGAATGTCTCGCAGTTCCTCGGCGGCTTTCTCATCAGTGCCCCGACCGGGACCGACGACCCAGGCATCGACGCGTACCTCTTTGCGATCCACCGAGTCCTGCTGCGCAATGACCGTCGGCAAGGCTGCGGTGATGCGGTTGCGTGCGGCCGCGTCGCCGACATAGATGACCGCGGGACTGGTCGCATGCACGGCAGCGGTGGCGCACAGCTGACCTGCGCCCGGATACGCTTCGCTTCCGGCAGCGATTCCTGTAACTCCAGTGGAGTACTTGTGGTCAGCTGCACCGGGTTCGAGCGGGGTCATCGCGCCAAGTGGTGCCGGAAAGCTCCTTCCTAGGGCTTCGTAAAACTCCACGGTCGGAGTCTGGTGGTGGACGGTATTGTAGGTACCGTTTTCATAGAGCGTCTGCCCCAGTCCTGGAAGTTCGAGGGAGAAGGAGTCGAGGGAAATTTCATGTAATTCGACGGTGCCACAGGATTCGGACAGCGAGTGCGCGTAGCGCAGACCGCCGAAAGTCACCGTTGTCGTGGCCTCCACGTGAGATGGCAAGTACGGGTTCTGTCTCTCCTCCAAATCAGGGTCTGGATTGATGGTCTGGGCAGGCGGGTCAAAAGTACGCCCAGTATCGGCTTCTACGCCGCTCGGCACATCAACCGCGAGAATGGGAACTTTGCCCAACCGCGCTTCGCGCACCAACCACGCGGCCTCTTCACGCAGCGCGCCGTGACCTCCGAGCCCCACGATGCCGTCGATGATCAGTGCGTAGTCTTCACTAATCGACCACAGAATCTTCGATAAATCCGTCTCCCGGTCACACCCCAACGGCAGCACCCGCCCACCTGCGAGTTCAAAAGCTTTCAGCGCCCGTTCATGCGGCTTCGAGCCCAGCAAAACCGCATCCACGCCATGCCCATCCGAGGACAAGTTTCGGCCAGCATAGAGTGCATCGCCACCATTGCCTCCCGATCCAACCAACAGCAGCACGCGACCGCGACCAGGCTCCGGAGATGCCTCTGAGAGCATCCGCTCCGCCACCTCCGACACAGCGGCGGCTGCGTGGCGCATGAGTTCGTCGTCACGCGTTTGTGCGTCCAGATAGGGCTGTTCCGCGGCGCGAATTTCGGCAGCTGTGTAGCAGTACGTCATAAACCCAGCCTACGATTAGCCCCTATGGATGACTACTCCCCGAGCACGCGAGTTTTCGGCCCTCTACTGCGCGCCTTTCCCCAGGCATACCTGCGCTCGTTGCGTCATCCCGAATGGATCCCCCACGGCGTGCAGGACGTTCGTGAAATCCTCGACCGCAAAGTCACCCCTGACCTGGACAGATACAACGGTCGCACACCAATTGTCCTGGTTCACGGCACCTGGATGAACTCGTTCAACTCCTTCGCCATGTTGGGGCCGTTCCTCGCCCGGAATCGCCCCGTATTCTCACTCGATTACGGCTCCGACCCTGCCGCGCTGGTCAGCCGTCTCCGTAGCGTCAAAGCCACCACCGATTTAAGCGATGCGCTCGCCGAAGTCACCAACCTTCTCGACCGCTTCCGTGCCCAACTCTCCCTACCCCGCCTCGACCTCATCGGCCATTCCCAGGGCGGTCTGCACTGTCGCAGTTACGCCAACGCGAGCATCGATTCGCTTTACGACGACGCACTCAACCATGGCCTCAACGAAGAAGAAGCCGAGCAGTACGCCTCCGACAACAGCCCCGTGCGGGCAGTGATCTCGCTTGCGGGAAACCATCGCGGCACTACTGCGTGGGGCATGCGCCGAAGGCTCAGTGCCCTTGAGCGATGCGGCCTACCGATGCACAAGCTCGTCGACCGCCTTGTCGGCCGTGCCTGCATTCAACAGCTGCTGGACTCTGACTACATCGCGACTCTGAACCGCGCAGCGCGTGGCATTACCCGACGTGGTCCGCACTACCTGAATATCGGCACCCCTTTTGACACCGTGGTTCGCCCGTGGACCGGCGCCTTTTTGCCCGAACAAGAGGGTCACCACATTACGAACGTCAACAATGCCACTGGCGGTGGCGACTGGTCTGATCACCTCGCACTGCTCTACTCCCCCAATACGCTCGAACGCATTCACGAGTTCTTGGAGGAACTGGATGGCGCTGAAGCTGGTGATGTCCCGCATCATCCGCGACAGCGAGTCCTGCCTATGTACGGCGCTCTGCCGACAGGTCTCGGGCGGCGGAGTCTCGGGCGGTGGGGTCTCGGACGGAGGGACCGGATCTAATTCAGCACAGAATTTTAGAACGTATTTCCAGAATTCTATTGACAGTTTTTCAAACAGGTGTACGATTTGGGTTGTAGGGAAAATTTGTAAGCGAAAGTTCTTTGTCTGGTGCACAGAAGTCGGCGGGACTGGTTGAAACAGCCTCCACCACGCTTCTCTCCACCACAGAACACAATCTTCAATTCTCCGGCGGACACGTAGTAATCAGGGGGATAACCAATGTCATCGCCGCCCACAGAACTTCCAGCACCAGGTCAAAAGCCCTCATGGGCCAACCAGCAATCCGACGACCCGATTAGCATCGCGGCCCGTGCCATCAACGCCGCAGACCTTCAACTCATCGATATCTGCGCTCCCGGTGACGAGGTCGATGTCAATCACCATCTTGCCCGCATAAGCATTCGAACCGGCCTTAGCCGCGGCAAGTGTTCTACGCTGTGCGAAATTGCGCTGATGTTCGAACGCCTACCAAAAGTCCGGGCTCTCATCGAATCCACCTTCTGTTTCTCGTTAGCCCATCTCCGCGCCATCGCCAATGGCGTTGCCGGGCTGTCACCAGATCAGTTCGACACGGTAGAGCCCCATCTTTTGGAAATGCTCACTCCGACGCGACCTCGACAAGCAATGGTTGGTGTCTACACGCTGTCTCGTCTAATCGGCGACTTGGTTTCTGAGTACAACGACTGCGCCCGCAACGACGGCACCCAACGGGTTCCAGAAGGCGAAGCGGTCGCACTCGCCGACACGGGCGATGGCAAGCACAAAAAGGTCACAGCAATCCTTGAAAACGACCGCGCGACCGAGCTCATGGCAAGAATCCAGGGGATTCGCAACACCGCAATCAATCGCGGTGAACAGTGCACGCAGGCGGAAGCGCTACTACAGCTGGCACAGAATTCGACCAATGCCGAGATTGTCATCAATGTCTACCGCGAGGTCGGCGGTGGGCCAGCATGGATTGATGGCGTCGGCTGGTTGAGCGAGGTAGCCACCGAAGAATGGATTGCTCGCGCAACTCACATCCGTATCTCCGCCGATAGCAAGGTGGATGGTTACCGCCCCACCGAGAGCCAGGTGGCTCGCGTCCGTGGGCGTGACGGTACCTGCCGCTTCCCCGGCTGCGACGTCCCGGCAGCCAAGTGCGACCTGGACCATATTCAGCCGTATAACTACGACAATCCCGAGCAGGGCGGGCCGACTGACACGGAGAATCTGCACTGTCTCTGCCGCCGACACCACAACCTAAAAACGCACGAGGGCTGGAACATCGACAGGTACCCCGACGGAACAGAAGTGTGGACTTCCCGTGATGGAGACACCGCGACTAGCATTCCGGTTGGGCCGCTAAAGAACGTCGGCAAGCAAACTTTTCATCAGCGCGTGACACGGAAGATGAAGACGATTCAGAAACGCAACCTCGATTGGATGTTGTCATTTTGCGACGTACCTGACGAGGTCTGGGAGCTAACAGAGGAGGAAGAAAAACGCATCGAGTCCCTCACGGATGAAGAACTCGATGCGGAGATTGAGCAGTACCGACGAAAGCAGGACGAACTACTCGACGGTGACTGACTTAGCCAGGTTGCGCGGCTTATCGATGTCCTCGTTACCGCACTGGCGAGCGATCTCAGCTGCCAGGAACTGCATCGGAATCGTAGACAACAGCGGCTGGAGCAGCGTGGACGTCTCCGGGATTTCAATCAGGTAGTTCGCAAAAGGAACCACCGACTGATCCCCTTCTTCGGCAATCACGATGGTCTTGGCACCTCGGGCTCGAATCTCCTGGATGTTGGAGACAATCTTGGAGTGCAGCACGGCGCGCCCCTTCGGCGATGGCACTACGACGACGACCGGAAGATCATCCTCGATGAGTGCAATTGGGCCATGCTTGAGCTCGCCTGCCGGGAACCCCTCTGCGTGAATGTAGGCAAGCTCCTTGAGCTTCAGCGCACCCTCAAGTGCGACTGGGAAACCAACGTGTCGGCCGAGGAAGAGCATCGTCGGAATAGCACCGATTTCCTTGGCCATGTCGATGAACTCATCGCCCTTAGCGACGACCTTGTCAATCAGTGCCGGGATGGTCTCCAGCTCTTCAAACTCGCGAGTGACCTCATCCGGGTACTTAGTGCCGCGTGCCTGGGCAAGAGCCAATCCGACCAGGTAGTTTGCGGCTACCTGCGCCAGGAACGACTTGGTTGCAGCAACACCAATCTCCGGGCCGGCGTGCGTGTAGAGCACGGCGTCAGACTCACGCGGAATCTGTGCACCGTTGGTATTACAGACAGCCAGCACGCGGGCGCCCTGGCTCTTTGCGTGTCGCACGGCCTCAAGGGTGTCAGCAGTCTCGCCCGACTGCGAAATAGCGACCACCAGCGTCTGGCGGTCCAGCACCGGATCGCGGTAGCGGAACTCGGAAGCGACCTCAATCTCGACCGGGATACGAACCCAGTGCTCAATGGCGTACTTGGCCAACAAACCAGAGTGGTATGCGGTACCACAGGCGACGACGAAGACCTTCTCGATGTCACGCAGATCTTGGTCACTCAGGCGAGACTCGTCGAGAACGATGCGGCCGTCAACGAGGTGACCGGCCAACGTATCGCGGACGGCGGCAGCCTGCTCGTGGATTTCCTTCATCATGAAGGAGTCATAGCCACCCTTTTCGGCTGCGGCGAGATCCCAGTCGATGGTGAATGGTCGACCCTGCTGCTCATTGCCGGCGAAATCCAGGATGCGGTAATCATCTGCGGTGATGATGACGACGTTGTCCTGGCCCAGCTCCACGGCCTCGCGGGTGTGCGCGATGAAAGCCGCAACATCGGAGCCGAGGAACATTTCGTTTTCGCCCACACCGACAATCAGCGGAGTGGAGCGACGAGCAGCGATGATGCGATCCGGGTGGTCTGCATGAGTAAACAGCAGCGTAAAAGCACCCTCGAGGCGGTTGAGCACGGACAGCGCAGAGGCCTCGAAATCACCAGCGGTAGATCCGCCGTCGGAACCGTCCAGGGCACGGGCGAGCATGTGCGCGGCGACCTCGGAGTCGGTTTCGGACTTCAGCTCAATGCCGGCATCCTCCAGCTCCTGACGTAGCGGAGCAAAGTTCTCGATAATGCCGTTGTGGACGATAGCCACCTTGCCGTCATAGGACTGGTGTGGGTGGGCATTCTCATCAATTGGGCGACCGTGGGTAGCCCAGCGGGTGTGCCCAATTCCGGTGGTTCCAGTGATTTTGTCGCGCCCATCCGCATCAAGGGCAGCCTCGAGGTTGGCGAGTTTACCGGCCTTCTTCTCTACAGTGATATGCCCCTGATCGTCGACAATGGCAACACCCGCGGAGTCATAGCCACGGTATTCCATGCGTCGTAGCGCATCGACAGCAATATCCAGGGCGGGCTGATGGCCCACATATCCAACGATTCCACACATGCCCTACAGAATAACCCGCGAAGCGGAAAATCGTCATAACGAAATAGACATTCTCGCTCATCCTGGCACTTTTTCAGCAAAGGTATGCACCTTATAGTTAAGCTATTCACTGTGGCTGACAACTTGAAGACTCTGACATCTAATCTTTCCAAGCGTGGACCGCACCGCGTCATGGTCGGTGATCTCGCTTTTACTGGCCTGCCGGGAAAGGTCTACACGCCTGCCGAGGGCAATGGCATCCCCGGTATCGCCTTCGCACACGATTGGCGCACACCGATTGAGGAGTACCACGCCACGCTGCGTCACCTAGCTTCGTGGGGCATCGCGGTCGCTGCTCCGGACACCGAAAATGGCATCGTGGCAGATCACCGTGGTCTCGCCAACGATTTGGAGACAGCGCTCCAGATTCTCGCTGGTGTCCGCCTCGGTGAGGGCAAGGTCGTCGTCCACCCGAAGAAGCTTGGCGTTGCCGGTCACGGCATGGGCGCGGGCGTAGCCGTCCTCGCCGCTGCTGGTCACGACCTCATCTCCGGCGTTGGCTGCGTCTTCCCCGCAACTACCGCGCCTTCCTCCAGCGCCGCTGCAACTAATGTCTCGGCCCCGGGCCTCGTCCTGGCTCCTGGCGAGGATCAGTGGCTCGATCGCGGTAACCCAGCTCGCCTGGCTGTTCAGTGGAAGGGCGATGTCGTTTACCGCGAAGTAGACAAGGCTGACCAGGGCAGCTTCTCGGAAACAACTCTTCTCCGTCGTCTAGCGGGCTTCTCTTCCTCCAAGGTGAAGTACCAGGAGGTCGCGCGCGCCGCACTCACAGGCTTCCTGCTGGCCACGGTCGGTGACGACAAGAAGTACTCGGATTTCGCAGACCCGACCGCCACTATCAAGGGCACAACTAACCGCGACATGGAGTGGCTCATCAAGGAGCTGCCGGAAAACCCGGAGCACTCGCTGATTCCCGGCAAGTAGTCACTAGGCCACGCTTCAGGACACGCCCCGAATCGACTTCACCGTCGGCGTCCCTTTCCCCGCCCGCCCGAACAACCGCGTAACGGTTCCCTTCGGTCGGGCGGTTTTTTGTTGCTTTTCGACGCCCGCCGCCACCTCCCTCTCCTTAACTTCGCGTGCTTTACGACGCTCCTCCAAACCCTGCAATTCTTTCTGTGCCCTCTGTATCGCCGTATCGAACTCCTGCCTAGTCATTGCAGCAGCGTCGTAATAGGCCTGCCCAATCCGGTCATATTTCGCGGCATGCTTACTCCCCATTACCACTCACCTGCCGTTGGCGAATTGACCGCGCCCACAAGCTCCTGGACGTTGGGCTGCTCAGGGGGCTCGGGCACAGCTGAAGCAGATTCCTGCACTGATGCTGCCGAATCCTGGGCTGGTGCTGGCTGCGGCTCTGCTTGTGGTTCTGGCTGCGGTTCCGCTCGCTGTTCTGCTTGCGGTTCCTGTGGCAGCTCGATTCCCAAGTGCTTTAGTTTCTCAGCTGGAGGAGGCGGTTCAGGAACATTTTCAGGTTCGGGCTCGGGTTCAGGTTCGGGCTCGGGTTCAGGTTCGGGCTTGGGTTCTGGTTCGGGCTTGGGTTCTGGTTCGGGCTTGGGTTCTGGTTCGGGTTCCGGCACACAGTCCTCCGGCGCAGGAGCTGGTGCTGGTGCTGGTGCTGGCGCAGGTGCCTGTTCGCACACTGGCTCTTCCGTCTCCGTGCACATGTCTAAGTTGAGCAGTGAGGACGCGACACTGCCTGCAACCCCGACAGCTCCCGCAATTCCAGCGATACTGGCCGCCCCGGCAGCGCCAATGGCACCTCCAACGGATATTCCAGCAGCAACGCCTGCCTCTATCCCAATATCAACGTTGGCAACGACCTCAATTCCACCAGCGGTAGCACCGTTGCCACCGGTTACAGTAGCTCCTTCGCCACTCCCAGACTCAGCCACCTCTGCACAGGCCGCCGAGGTAGCACCCGAACTGGCAGGGACAGTAGGAGGCTGCGGCGGGGTGGCGACCACCGCGGCCTCAGTGTCACACGCTGCCTGCTCAAGACACTGCTCGATGCAACTATTACGCGCATCGTAGAGCTGACCAGTGGAGTCGACGAGACTGTTACACACCTGCTGGGCGACTTGTGCGGCTTCGGCGCCGACCTCCGGATCGTCGACAAGCGCTTCGCACTGAGAGAGGACGCCGTCGGTTTGCTCAGCCATATCTTCGGCCTGCTTTTCGCAATCCTCCAGGACCTCGTCGACTTTCTTGCCGCACTCGCCGACGCTCTGCGCGCCATTGGCGGACTGCTCATCCTGATTCGCACAGTCCTGCGCGGCTTTATCACAGCGTTCCTTGGCGGCGTCGGCGGCATCGCCTTTCAAACCGCCCCAATCGAAAGCCATAGCAATAGTTATCGCGGAGGCTATCAACCCCACGGAGTTGGAGAACTTGGATAGGGCGCTACCTTTCCAGCCGTCAGCGCGTCGCACCTTATCCAAGACTTTGGGCAGATTCTTGCCGATGCCGCCGACCCCGCGCTTGGCTCCAATACGGCTTCCACGGCCAATAACACGCACCAATATCGGAAGAATTCGAGCTACCCATGGCATCAGTCCGCTACCTCAATTCCCCCGAGGTCCGCACTCCCGTCGCTGTCACAGCCTGCAAAGACACGCCACTGTTCCCGCACTGCCGGAGCATGATTGCCAAGTCCCGCGTACATCGATTGCCCGTGCTTACGCAGCCGCGCTGCCGCCTGCTGCAGACGACGCCCCTGGGCGGCAAAACCCTGGCCACAGTCTGCCGCGGAAATATCGGGAGCGCTTCCCCACCGCTCATGGCCGTCACGGCCGCGCTGCTCGATCTCTCGGGCAGCAGCTGTCACTGCATCTTCCGAAAAGTGCAGCAAGCCTCCGCCACTGCCTCCAGTAAAACGTGCGGACACGAAAAATCCCCTTCCCCGCGAAAAACAGTTCTTATTACTGTTAGGCGCGAAAAAAGGGGATTCGGTTCCGTTGTGGTACTAGCGCGGGTGCCCCCGGGGGCTAACGAGCGCGGTAGATGCGCTTACACCCCTCAACACCGGTGAAGCTGAATGGACCGGTGCCAATCAGAGCGTCGTCTCCCAGGTTGGAGTACTCACCCGGATCTTCATGCGTCACCTGAGCGTGGCGGTAGTAGGTCGGATCATCGAGCTTCACGCGTTCAGCCAGTTCACGCGCATTATCTGCGGCGCGCAGCTGGGACTCGTAGCCCTCGACCACATTGCCGGTGAGGAACTCAGCAACCGAGCCGGAACCGTAGGAGACAACAGCGACCTTTTTACCAGCCAGGTCCTTCTCGGTGTCCAGCAGCGAGAGCAGGCCGAAGTAGGCCGATGCTGTGTAGGAGTTACCGATGATGCGGTTGTACTCAGTGGTTGGGCCGAGCTGGCGGGCCTCGTCCTCCGCGGTGAGCTCCACACCGTTATTGGCCGAAAGCTGCCGGTGCGCCTTGTAGGCCATCTTGGTAAACGGCTGGTGGTAGCTGAAGTAGTCAATCTCGCTGAAGTCCACGCCGCCGCGGGCACGGTAGTCCTCGTAAGCGCCCTGAACAGCGTCGATGTAAGCGCTAATAGAGAGCTTGCCCTCCACCAACGCCTGGCTGCGGTGGTTCGGACGCCAGAAGTCCATAACTTCGCGGGTGAAGACGCCCGAAGCCGCATCGATAGCCAGGATGCGCGGATTAGCGGTCACCAGCATGGCTACAGCACCTGCACCCTGGGTCGGCTCCGCAGCGGAGTCCAGGTCATAGCGGGCAATGTCGGAGGCGACAACGATGACCTTCTCCTCCGGATTGCGGGCCACCAGAGCGCACGCGAACTGCAGCGCCGCGGTACCGGAGTAGCAGGCCTGCTTCAGCTCGACAGAGCGCGCATGCGGGTCAAGACCGACCAACTCATGCACATAGACAGCAGCGGCCTTCGACTGGTCAATACCGGTCTCAGTGGCGAACATGATGGTGCGCACGCCGTCGATACCGTGGCGGTCGACGAGCTTCTTCACCGCGGTCGCGGCCATCGTCACCGGATCTTCATCAGAGGCAACCACGCTGGAGCGTTCCTGCCCCAGGCCCTTGTGGTACTTTGCCGGTTCCGCTCCGAGTCGGGGCGCAATATCGGCGAGGTCAATGCAGTACGAACCCGTCGCAAAGGCGATGTCATCAATACCGATCGGGGTCACATTGCTTGTTGTCATCAAAACCGTGCCTTCACTACCTCTACAGATTTTTAAGAAATAACGGGCAACGAAACATCCCTATGTCATCAGAACGGCCATCAGAGCAGTCATCAGACCACGGGATATTTTGCCCACAAAATGTTAATTGCCTACTACAGAAATCTAGCGCGTTTACCTGAGATTTGTCTTAGGTTTTGCGAATTGTCGCAAACGACTATTCACAAAGCACTACTTCGCACGCTCGATAGAAACGTGCGCCTCCATCAGCTCACCCGGGTTCGTCTGTGCCGCGAGCAGGGAAAGCTCACCACACCAGACGATTGCCGCGCAGCACGCTGCTAGACGACGGGCATTCTCGCCCGGCTCACGGTCCTCCTTGCAGCCCAGCGCTGTGAGATTCTTCTCCACGAAGTCCAAGCCCTTGCCGTTGCCCACGGAACCGACGATCAAATGTGGCAGGGTGCAGCTAAAGCGCACGGAGCCGTCGTCAAGCGCCTCTACCTGCGTCAGCCCCTGCGAGCCTTCGACGATATTCGCAGCGTCCTGACCGGTAGCGAGGTAAAAGCCCAGCAGCATATTGGCGTAGTGCGCATTACCGCTGCGCAGTGAGCCCGCCATGATGGAGCCGACGAGGTTCTTGCGTTCGTTGAGCTCAGCCAGGCGCTTGGCGGTAGTGCGCAGACGCTCGCGGACAACCGGCTCCGGAATGACGGCCTCGGCGATCACGTACTTACCGCGGCCCAGAATGCCATTGACGGCGGAGGTCTTCTTATCGGTGCAGTAGTTGCCCGAGATGGAGCCATAGCCCAACTCTGGCATCTGCTCCATCAGGTAGGACATCAAACGCTCAGACGCCAGCGTGGCCATGTTGTGGCCCGAGGCGTCACCGGAGAAGAAGTCAAAGCGGACAAAGAGCAGACGCGATGCGATCTGGAAGTGAATATCTACCAGCTTGGCAAAACGCGAGGAGGACTCCACGACCTTCTTCAGCTCGTCATAACGAGACAGGATGTTGTCGCGCGCAACGACGGCATCAGCTGCCGAGTCGAGAGAGAAAACCACCGAGCGAGTCATCTTCTCGCCGACGAAAGTACAGGTAATACCACCTTCGATCATGCGGGAGACCTTCGCACCGCGACCACAAGACGGCCACAGCGGGGTCTCGTAAGTCGCCAGCGGAATCTTCACCTCGTCATTCATGACGTTGCCACTAATGCGCACCGGACCAATCCAGCTCAGTGGTACGTGTGCATATTCCAGGTCGTGCGAGCTCTTTTCAGCCATTGTCCTAAGCGACCCTTTCTAGCTGCATGCAGCTTCGGTTCCCAGCTTCTGTAAATTTCAGCTGTCTTAAATTCTACGGTCAAAAAACTGTGGTCAAAGTTGAGCGGCCAGCTTCAGCGGCAACGGCCGGATGCCAGCTGCTTGCCAGCGCGCGGTGATGTCCGCGGCAGTCTCCTCGGCATCGACACCATCTGAGACTCCCACCAGCGCGATTCCGCAGTCACCACCACCGGAGCCGCTGCTCTTGCCCGCGGCCCCCGCGCCATCGGCGATGTCGGCGAGCGCTTTCAGTTTCTCCGTCTCGATGCACACAGCACGCTCACGCTCATAGTCCTGCAGCAGCGTCCGATTCTCACGCAGGCAGGCAAACGCCGCGGTGTGGTCGCCGTCGGCAAGCGCCTGCCAGAGTCTTTCGCTTATCGACGAGACCCCGCGCACAAAATCACGGTCTGCGCCACCGGCCTTCTTCAACTGCGAGTCCGTCTTCACCGGACTGCCCGTCCAGCCGACCAACAGTTGTAGCCCACCGAGGTCGGCACGGGCGTCAATGCGAAGATTCGGCCACGGTGCCGCCACGGCAGCGACAGGATCAGCCGCCACGAGCTCTGCGAGCGCCGTCGGATTCGGCCGGCGATAGAGCACCACCCCGCCGTGCGCGGAGCACGCGATATCGCCGCCGGAACCAGCTGCACCAGCCAGAAGCGTGGCCACCATCGCAATCTTGTACACATCCAGCGAATCCAGCTCCAGACCTAGGTGCGTCCCCAGCGCACGAGTCACAGCCACAGCGACAGCCCCGGAGGACCCCAGGCCATACTTCGCACCGCTGTCGGCGTCATCGAGGTCTGATTCAATGACGATATTTATGGGACGCTCTGGGGTGTTTTCCAGCTCGCCCGCAGCAATGCGATAGACCAGGGAAATCGTATGGGTAGCGATGTCATCTGGTGCATCGATATCAATGACGCGCCCCTGCGGACCGTAATAGCTGGAGTACACGCGAGAGACCGGCTGCGATGGGTCGGCACCGTGGCACCGAACCGTCACATAGCGGTTAACTCCTGCGATGACGGCCAGCCCCTCGACATCCATCACCGCATACTCACCGGTGAGGTACAGCTTGCCGCAGCCACGGCCGATGGACCCACCTTCGATAGGTCCGCCTTTAGCGTTGCTCAACTACTCCCCCAGCTACACCAGGTATGCGCCAGGGCCGGAGCCGGAAACCAGCACGTCAATATCCTCGAACTCTGCGCGGAAACGATCCGCGATGGTCTCGGCATCGCCGCTGCGGCACAGCACCTTCACGTTCGGGCCGGCATCCATGGTCGCGTAGCACTCGGTGCCCTCGTCACGCAGCGTAGCGACGAGATCGAGAGCCGCCACCGAATCCGGATTCCAGTACCGCACCGGAGGAAGAGCCCCCAGCATAGTGGCGTGCATGCGCATGGCATTGGCCTCGGCAAGCTCGCCGACCGCAGTGAAGTCCGCAGCGGCAATGGCGGCCTTCATGTCCTCGATATCACGGGGCACCTGCTCCACCCAGGCCGGGAAGAACGGTGATGTCTCGACCGTGCGACGCATGGCGGCACGGCTGTCAATCTTCTTGCGCCCCGGGGCCAAAACCGCCACGACCAGGGAGAGGTCCAGGCCGGAATCCGGCAGAGCCACTGCGTGGCTGGAAGCATCGTCATCGCCGGGCAGCCACTCAACGAGGCCGCCGAAAATAGAGCGACAGGCCGAGCCCGAACCGCGACGGGCCAGAGCCGAGAGCTGTTCCGGGGTGTAGTCCAGGCCGTAGGCCTTCGCCGCGGCCAGCGCGAGAGCGCCAAAACCCGACGCGGACGAAGCCAGACCCGCACCCGTCGGAATCTCGTTGGTGCTGGTCACCTCTGCGAAGCTAGTGCTGCCCGCACGCTCGCGGACCAAATCCAAAAACTTCTGGACACGGGAGAGGTCCTTGCCCACCATCTCCTGGCCGTTCAGAGTGCCCGAGTCGGCGGTGACGCTGGGATCGTCGATAAGCGACACCGTGGTCGTCGTCGGAGCGATGCCCAGAGTAAGGGACAGCGAACCTGTGGCCGGTAGCTGCACGGCCTCATCGCGCTTGCCCCAGTATTTAATCAGGGCGATGTTGGGATGAGCGACGGCGGTAGCGGTCGTGGTCACGAGGGATTTACCTCCACAGTCCAAGTAGCAACGGCATTGGCGCCCATCATGGCATGGCTAATCAGTTCCGCGTGATCGGCGGACTCTGCCAGCGCCATCACACAGCCACCGCAACCGGCACCAGTGAGCTTTGCCCCGTGGGCACCTGCCAGACGCGCGGCAGTGACGAGATCGGTGATGGACTCATGCCCAACACCTAGTTCCTCTAGCGCTTCCTGCGCCGAGTCCATGCGATGTCCCAGTCGGGCAAAATCGCCCTTGGCCAGGTTGTGCACCGCGCCATCGGCCAGCTGCCCCAAGTGGTCCAACAACTCTTGGCCGTGGACTCGATGGGAATCGACGAAACCACGCACGCGGGCAACGGCCAGCGACGTCGAACCACGCACACCGGTATCCCCCAGCACCAGCCACATCTTCTTGGCCACCTTCAGCGGATGGAACTCACCCTGCTTGAAGTAAACCGGACGCGATGCGCGGGCAACCGTGGCATCCAGGCCAGAGGGGTTACCGTGCGCCAGACGCTCAGCTTCCTGCACCAGGTCAAAGCGCTGACGCTCGGTCAGAGTGCCATCGGCGAGGTCACGCACTGCGTCGATAAGCGCATGTGCCACTGCGGCAGAACCACCCAGCCCTGCGGCGGGCGGGATACCAGAGCGGAGACGAACCAGCAGGTCGCGTTCGGGAATACCGAAGGTGCGCAGGCCAGCGCGGAGTGCAGCGGCGATAGAGGCAAAGCGCTCCGGCAGCTCATCGATGTCAATGACCTCGCCGTCCATGGAAAACAGGACTGGAGAATCCTCCACGCGGTCAATCCACGCCATCGTGCGCAGCGACGTCACCGGCAGTGCGATAGCCGGCTTGCCGTAGACGACAGAGTGCTCGCCCAACAAAATCGACTTGGCATGGCCTTCACCGAATGCGGCACCCTGTTCATTGGCCAGGGCATAGAACTCCCCGGTCTCCAATTCCTCGGACTTGTCGAGGCCGAAGTCGTCGACGCTGGCGTTTTCTACGCTGGTCACGAAGCTACACATCCTTTTCCGAAACCGACTGCGCGGCAGCCTGCGCCTCCGCTGGGCCATGGATACCCGGCACACCCGCAATGTCGAAACCGTACTTGGAGAACTTCTCCGCCCCAACACCCCAGACGTGGTTAAACCACTCCGTCATCGGTTCGTTCGCACGACGTTCTGCGAGTTCCTGCGGAGTCACGTACACCACTTCATCGACCTCATCGGGGTTGATATCCACCGACTTCGGATCGACGATGCCGGCGTACACGTGGTTGTACTCGTGCTCCGCCAGTCCCGAACGATCATCGATGACCTGGTAGATAACGATGCCGATTTCCTCCAACTGAGAGACATCCGCACCGAGCTCTTCCTTCGCACGACGCTCAACGGCATCGGCCACCGGCTCTCCCGGCAGCGGGTGCGAGCAGGTCGCATTCGTCAGCAGCAGTGGTGAGTGATACTTCGACTCCGCACGGCGCTGCAGCAGCATGCGTCCCTGCTCATCGAAGAGGAAAAGAGAAAAAGCACGGTGCAAAATTCCCGGTGGAACGTGTGCTTCAAGCTTGCCGACGGTACCGAGAACCCGACCGTCACGATCGACTACCTCTACCTGGATGTCGGCTTCACCCGGGGCAAAGCGGGCTTTAATGTCCTCTGGCGCATCATTCATTTCCACACTCCTGACTCTAGACTGCGGCCACAACCGCAGCTAACTCCCCGGCAATCTTGCGGGCCGATTCCGCATCGGCGGCCTCCACCATGACGCGGAAGAGCTCCTCGGTGCCGGACGGGCGCAACAACACGCGACCGGTGGAACCCAGCTTCTCCTCGGCTGCATCGATGGCGGCCTTGACCTCATCAGACTCCAGAATTGCGGCCTTGTTGGACACCGGCACGTTGATAAGAGTCTGCGGCAGCACCTTCATTACGGAGGCCAGCTCAGCCAGAGACTTACCGGTGCGTGCCATCCGCGCCATGAGGTACAGACCCGTGAGGGTGCCGTCACCAGTGGTGGCATGATCCGGAATAACCACGTGCCCCGACTGCTCACCGCCGAGCGAGTAACCGCCAGCGTTCAAATCAGCCAGCACATAGCGGTCGCCGACCTTGGTGGTACGCAGGGCGATATCGTTTTCCTCCATCGCCAGCTTGAGGCCGAGGTTACTCATCACAGTGGCCACCAGCGTGTTGTGGTGCAGTAGCCCCTCTTCCTTCATGGCGACGGCCAGGATGGCCATGATTTGGTCACCATCGACGATGTTGCCCTGCGAGTCCACAGCCAGGCAGCGGTCGGCATCGCCATCGTGAGCCAGACCCAGATCCGCGCCGTGCTCCAGCACTGCCGCGCGCAAAACCTCAATGTGGGTGGAACCGCAGTTGTCGTTGATGTTGTAGGAGTTCGGCTTGTCGTGAATAGCGACGACGTCGGCACCGGCGGCCGCGTACGCCATCGGGGCGGCCTGCGAAGCAGCACCATTTGCACAATCCACCACGACACGAATGCCGTCGAGCTTGGTGCTGACCGCACGGGAGAGGTGGAACAGGTAGCGGTCGAGCCCGTCTGGGGCCTCCTCGATGACACGACCCACTCCGGTGCCCGTGGGGCCGGTCTCCGGCAGGTTGTGGAGAGCGTGTTCGATTTCCTTCTCCACCGCGTCGTCAAGCTTGGTGCCGCCCGCGGCGAAGAACTTGATGCCGTTGTCCGGCATGGGGTTGTGAGAAGCCGAAATCATCACACCCATGTCGGCACCGTAGTCGTCGGTGAGGAAAGCGACAGCCGGAGTGGGCAGCACGCCGACACGCAAAACGTCGACGCCCTGGGAAGCCATGCCGGCAGACAGCGCTGCGGCGAGCATCTCACCGGAGACACGCGGATCGCGGCCAACAATGGCCAGGGGACGACGCCCCGACGGATTCGTACCGCTAGTCAGCACAGTGGCCGCAGCAGCACCCAGCCGCATTGCCAGCGGTGCGGTCAGAGTCTTATTCGCCAAACCGCGGACGCCATCAGTTCCGAAAAGACGTGCCATTGTTGCTAGACCACTCCTTGGGGGTTTTATGAGTTTTGGTATCGCGGACTATTGCATTGTCAATGCTGTATTACTTTAGCCGGTCGCGCAGGCGAATCCAGACTAGCCACAGGACACAATTGGCTGCGGGTCATAAACCGTAGTCTGAGTTTCACGCGAAATTTCCGCGCCCGAGAGGTCCCGAATGACGCGTGTATCGGAAGTGGTGAAGCCCTGCGCACCCGACGACGGCTGGCAAGAGCTGCCACTGACCTGCATACGCTGTGGTTGCGTGTATGCCCAACGGCCACCATTGATGGACTCAACGTTGACCTTCTTCACACCCTTGATGCGCACAGTGACGTCGGAACCAGTAGTAACGGCCTCGATGAGAATCGGAGTGTCGGAACTGTTCTTAAACGCTAGGTCGATTGCGCCCTCGTACACCGTCGCCTCACGGCCGGCCGGGTAACGCGAAATGTAGTAACTGTGCGGGGTGTGCGCGACATCCTCCATGCCCGCAAAGTACGAAGCATTGTACAAAGTGGTGGCGAACTGGCTAATGCCACCGCCGACAGCCTTATCCGCATGGCCGTTGAGGATGATGCCCGACTCGACAAAACCCTGCGCAGTACCGCGCGGACCCGTGTAGCCGTTCAGGCTGAATGTATCGCCCGGCGCCACGAATGCGCCGTTGACCATCTGCGACACCAGGGCAATGTTTGTGCCCGATGCCGAGCTGAAGCCACCGGTGGTGAACTCACCAATGACATCATCGAAGGTGGCACTTTCCGCTTGTTCGGTGGTGTAGGTGGCGGGCTTGTCCTCGTAGACCGCATCGAACTCGCGCTTATCCGTCGAAGTCACACGCTCGGCGAAGTCCTTCATAGTTTCATCCCACTTCACGGCTACGCCATCAACCGAGGGGACCACTTCACGCGAACCACCGCTGAAGCGTATCGACGCATTGCGCTTATCAACCTCGGAAGCAGCCAGCCCCTCCTCGAGGATCTCGCGTGCGCGGTCGACATTAATATCGGCGGCCAATCCACCGTCGCGCGGCACAAAGCTGATGATTTCAGCCATGCGCTCCGGCGGAATTACACCATCTTTGCCATCACGGCCCTTGGCAACAATGGGGCCCGACACCGCATCGGCTGCCTCTCCCTCAGCTGCCTCACGAACCTGATCCTCACCAATAGCCGGGTCGTGCGCGGTGGTCTCCACATCGATACCCTCCGGCGACAACCACTTAGCGGCCAAATCCCCGCTGACCGCATTGCGGTCGACATCTTGGCCGATGACCGGTGGAGTTGTTTCCACGCGGCCGTCGACAAGCTTGACCTCACCATCGACGGGAGCAATAGTCAGTTCGCCGACGAGACGGTCGACCTGCGGCTCGAACTTAGAGTTATCGACATCGCTGACCAAATCCAGCTCACGGGTAGTAAAGAAACTGCGCACCCAGGTAACTGGGTTTGCCGTCTGCTTGCCCGCCTGCGCGACAGTCTTCTCCCAGTCGATGCTCAGCCCCGCCTCCTCGGGCAGAACCTCCGCCGTGCGTTCGCCGGCACGAAACGCCACTGGATGAGTGGAAAGATCACCGAGCTGCTCTTCGAGCTTCGCCTCAGCGTGATTCGCGCTCAGCGTGCTGATGTCAATCCCCGCAACGGTAGACCCGCGCGGGACATGGTCCTTGTTCAGCACGTAATCGACAGCGTAAAACACACCGAAGAGCGCGAAGATACCGAGGACGATGCCGAGGAAAATCTTTAATCCACGGTGACTGGAGGAAGACTTTTGTTTGGCCACAGCCACTTACTTTACCGTGGAAACACTACTAACTAGATTTTTATTAGATTCCGCAGGTGTCCGGAATGCGTTTCTTGTTCTTCGCATACTGCTGGAAAGCATCGACCACGGCATTGGCATAGACCTCGGCGCCATCGGGGGTCGGGTGGATAAGGTCCGCGCGCAGCTTGGACAAATCATCACGCACACCATGGCACCAGTCAGCCACATAGACATTGTCGCGCTTCTTTGCCGCGTCGAGGACTTCCCTCTCCGACTGCGACATCCACACACGATCACCGTACGGGTTGATTAGGACAATGATGCGGTCTTCACCCAGCGAATCGAGGATCTCATCCAACAGGTGTTCGTCCGATGCCGCAGCCGACTGATTGATACCAAGACCCAGCACGACGAATGGATCGAGCGTACCCGCCGCCTTCATACTGGCGATAATCTCCGGCGCGGCCGGATAACCACGGGAAACTGCCGCATCGATGTAGATGCCGGGCAGCTTCTCCTCCAACGCGGACGCCGAGGCGAGCATCACAGAGTCGCCGATAGCAGTGATCTGGTCACCACGCGGCATAACGCGCTTGGCCAACTCGGCTTCCTCCGCCTTCTGTGCCTGTGCACGGCGCTCAGCTGCCTCCTGTAGCTGTGCCTCCAAACGCGTCATCTTCGGCGCCGTGGCCATCCCTGCCACTGCACCAACCACGACGACCAACGCCAGCACTGCTGCAACGCGCGGCTTCCAAGAACCGGCGTACTGCGTGCCCGAAAACTGCGACATCCAACGGCGGTAGCCCATCCGGCGAATTGGGGATTCCACATTCTTGTACGACCAGTTCGCCAAAAGCAGCGCCAGCGCAATACCTGCAAAGGCAGCGAGTTTCTCATACTGCATCGCCTCATTGCGCTCCAGCAGTTCACGGATGAGCACGATGACCGGCCAGTGCCACAGGTACAGCGAGAAAGAAATCTTTCCCAGCCAGCACAGTGGCTTGAACTCAAAAATCTGACGCACGGGTGAAACACCGCGAACGACAAGATAGAGAATCGCCGCCGACAGCAACGACGCGAACACCAACCCACCGCGGTAAGTCGCCGACGCGGTATCTGACATCATCAGCAAAACCAACGACAGGAAAATCAGCGGCAGCGAGGCCACTACGAAAGCCTGGGCAGAACTGCCAAAGAAATCCCGCAGCAAGGGTTCTGTGCGTGGCCAGGAGTCCGCCTCCGCGCGTGACGACGTCGACGTCAACCACAATGCGAGGGCCGCACCAAACAGGAGACCAAAGGCGTGAGTATCGGTGCCGTAGTAGACCCGCGTGGGGTCAACCTTCGGATCGTAGAGTGACACCATCCACACGAAAGAAGCAACCGCGCCAATGCCCGCCACTGCTGCCAGCTTGCGAGATGCCAGCTTCAGCGCGAGAAGAGCCACAAAGATTAGTGGCCAGAGCAAGTAGAACTGCTCCTCTACCGACAGTGACCAGTAGTGGGCTAGCAGCTGCACACCAGAATCCGCGAAATAGGACTGAGAGCCCGCAATCTGCGTCCAGTTATTGACGAAAAAGACCGTGCCGAGAAACTGCGTCGACAATCCAACAGCGGGATCCCCGCCGACCAGACCTGCGACGGCGATGGAAATAAACAACACAAACATCGCAGCCGGAGCGATGCGGCGCAGTCGACGGAGCCAGAAGTCCTTTAGATCGATGCGCCCAGTGACCGCGCGTTCGCGCACCAGAAGCGAGGTGATGAGAAATCCGGAGAGCACGAAGAAGATATCCACACCGATGTAGCCACCGGGCAGCACATTATCGAAGTAGTGGTAGATCACCACTGTGGCAACGGCCAGACCGCGCAGCCCATCAATGCCTGGTACGCGTCGAATGCGGAAGGGATGCTTCGCCACCGACGACGAGCTAGAGGAGCTCTTCGTGTCGGAGGTCTTGGTGGCTGTGGTGCTCACCGCCATACGATTTCCTTCTTCCCATCGCACTGCAATCGCACTTTCATCGCACTGCAATCGCACCGCGATAAACGATTCTCGTGGCAGTTTTTAACGGATAAAAGTCTAACGTACGGGGCTTGTCCCAAAAATGCAGCCATGCCTGGTCACTGCGGACTTTAACCAAAAAAGCACCTCGGCTTGCGTGTAATACGCAAACTGAGGTGCTTTTCGAAGCAGTAAAGCTTAACGCTTGGAGTACTGCGGTGCGCGACGGGCCTTGTGCAGACCAGCCTTCTTGCGCTCGACAGCACGAGCGTCGCGGGTGAGGAAGCCAGCCTTCTTGAGAACGCTGCGCTCCTCCGGGTTGAACTCGTTCAAGGCACGAGCGATAGCCAGGCGCAGAGCACCGGCCTGACCGGACGGGCCACCACCGTTGATGTTGGCCTTGATGTCGAACTGGCTCTCGCGCTCGACCAGGACCAACGGATCCTTGATCTCCTGCTGGTGCAGCTTGTTCGGGAAGTAATCCTCGAGCTCGCGGCCGTTGCAGACAATCTTGCCGGAACCAGCGGTCAGAACGACGCGGGCGACAGCGCGCTTACGACGACCGACAGTCTGAATCGGACGATCCAGGGTCAGCGGTGCAGCCGGAGCAGCCTCAGCCTCGGTCTCAGTAGCAACTGCGTCGCCGATGGAAGAGGTGAACTCTTCCGTGGCAGCAGCAGCGGCAGCCTGAACATCATCGTAGGAAGCCTCGGTGGCCTCTACGTTCTGGTTCTCATTGACGTCCTGTGGGTTGGTCACTGTGCCACCGCCTTGATCTCGTAGTTTTCAGGCTTCTGACCGGCGAACGGGTGCTCGGAACCGGCGAAGACGTGCAGCTTCTTGATGGACGCACGCGAAAGCTTGTTGTGCGGCATCATGCCCTCAATAGCCTCAGCGATAACACGCTCCGGGTGAACCTCGAGGGAACGACCCAGGGTCATCGACTTCAGGCCGCCCGGGAAGCCCGAGTGGCGGTAGCGCATCTCACGTTCCCGCTTGTTCGAGGAGACGTGCACCTTATCGGCGTTGATGATGATGACGTGGTCACCGCAGTCGACGTTAGGGGCGAAGTAAGCCTTGCCCTTACCGCGCAGCAAGTCTGCGGCGTGAGTAGCCAGACGGCCGAGAACAACGTCGGTAGCGTCGATGACGTACCACTTGCGCTCGATGTCACCGTCCTTCGGATGGAAAGTAGACAACATGACTCCTTTTAGGGTCCGTGTAGATTTGCCAGCCACCGTGCACACTGTTGTTATTCCCCGGCGGCCGGTGGAGACCCGAGGCAACATTCACGTGTGCGCACACAGTTTGACTACTCTACCTTGAGATGGCGCTAGAACAAAAAATGCCAAAGCCAGTCTCAGCCGCAAACTGCTGAGACTGGCCTTCCCCCCCCCTGGAGTGCTGCTAGCAAGAATACTTCAAAGGCAGATACCTAACTGAAGATCTCAATTGAGCAATGTCCTCCCCTCCCCCGGTTACATAGCTCAATCAAAAGTGCCTCAATCAGGAACCAAGCTATCCCCAGCTAGCTGCCGCGCGGCGGTTAATATCCGCCATTCGCTGGCTACCTGCGCTGACCGTATCCGCGATAGTCGTGAGAATCATATTGAGCTCCTCCGCTGCTGTGTCCCATTCACGCTGAGCCTCCTGGTAAGAATCCGACGATTCACCCTCCCACGTAGAGACCATCGGCGCGATGCGCTTCTTCAAATCTCCGAGCAGCCCGTTGATGGTGCCAGAAGTGGACCGAATGTCATCGGCAGCACCGTCGATGCCGCCAAAACTGTACCTAATTGGTTGCATTAAGAACCCTTTCCCCAAAAGGTGATGTGTGTTGTGTGATTCAGTGTTGTAATTGTGCGATCCGACAAAACGTTTAGAGGTTCAGCAACGACGCACCCGCTGCTGCCACCTGCTTGAACGACGACGCCCCCTCGTCCTCGCCCGCATCGAAGCTGCTGGAATTTGCGCGAATGTTGTCCGCGATATCCGTCAGCGCATTGGATAGACGCATAGCTGCGTCATCCCAACGAAGCATCAGATCATCGAAGCTGTCTTTAGCCTGGCCCTTCCATTCCCCCGCCAGACCGTCCACGACGCCTCGAATGCGACCCAGCTCGCCCTGTACTTCCGAGTTGACGCCATCGACGTCCCCCGCGGTAGTGGTCATTTGATCTGATTCGGCTGCAAATAGGTTTGCCACTGTTTCCCCCTTATTCGTGTTGAGTGACTGATTAACGACGGCATTTTTACCTCCCCGCGCGAGCCAGCCAGCTTCCCGCGTTAAAAACCCGTCATATTGTTTGGCGCGAAAAACCCCGATTCGGTTCCATTTTGGTTTTCCAACCTTTACCCCTGCCTACCCCCGTTACGGCACCGGCCGAGCGCTTACTACTGCCTGGTCGCATACGGGCCGTACCGGCGCAATAGTCCTTCCTCTGAACTGGCACCCCACACTGACTTGAGTTCCGTACATCACTTTGTGATGCCAGAGCACTATCGAATTACCTGACGGCAGCCGCTCCTCTACGACTACGACATCGGTGCCCAGTACTTGTCTGCGTTCCGGCGCGGACTTTGTCTCATCCCCGGCAACGGAGCTGCTCAAAGCGGCGGCTAGATGTTCAAGCGCCATGTCCTGCGAAAGCGGGCTAGCGAGCACCAAGACGCGCATATCTCCGCCATCCACCGCAATCAGACGGTCTAACGGACTTGCCGAGTCAAGCTCCCACCCGCCGGGAAACCGAGCTTCCACGCCCGCATTGGTCAGTTTGACTATTGGAGCAGAATCGGGAACTGGTTTCGATGTGGATGGAGGCGTAGTTACAGGAGGCGTAGTTACAGGAGGAGCCTGTGCGTGCGATGTCTCACGCTGCTTCTGTCTCCCTTCGTTCTCCCTAACTATGCCGCCACTAATGAGCCATGCAGCAATCCCAACAATCAGAACCACCACCGTCAACAAACCAACGGCAGCTACTGACACAACTGTGCTTTGATTCGACGCTGAGCTGACTTCTGCCCTGGCTGCAGGACGCCGCCCCGCGAAATCCTCCGACGGCTCCACTTCACCGGCTTCAGCGTCGCCGATGTTTTTCAACCAGGCCGGATTTACGCACTCCCCGAGCCGCGATGCTGGGCAGTCGAAGACTAAAAATCCACGGTCGCGCAGACGATCGACTAGTAGAGCTCGCCGCGGGTTCGCTAGCCCGGGTGGAACTTCGCCGACGATGAACTCAATATCCTCCTGCCAGCGGGGCGGATACTCAGTGATACCGCGCCCACCACTAACTTCCACATCATCGGGTATCCCCTGGGGCGCATCCGGATACATGGTCAGCTGATAAGCCAGCGCAATGACTGTTTCCACCAATGGTGCGCTGTCGTTCGCTCCGACCAAATGTGTCATCCGACTGGCAATGTGGCCCCCGCTCAGACGAGTGACACAGACACGCGTTTCCTCTACTTCCACCAACACGCTATGAGACACAGTTGCCTCATCGAGTTCCACAACGGCGTCGGCAAGCGTCAGGATGTACGGATTGAGTTCGGTAGCCAATAGCGCGGAGGCCAGCCGGCACTGTCGCACAGCACCCCAATAGCTGGGCACAATGACTGTTTGCATGCTCTCGAGAAGCGGTCTAGGGCCATGCACCGCCAGTTCTGCGGTGTCTGCAGGTGCCGCGAGTCCCCACAGGTGCCAGGTGCCGTGGCGCAGCGTCGGGGTCTGGGTGGTGGAAGAAGATTCGACCCGAATCATCAACTGTCCTCCTGGTCACCAGCGGTATCCAACCACCCCAACTGCACAACCTGAGGACTCTGGCCGTGCGCCACCCAATAGCCACGGCCCGGCGGCTGCTCGCAGGGCTTTACGCCGAGGATGGGGCCGTCGTCGCGTGTGCCGTCCATGACAAAGACGCTGGCACCCTGGTCCTTAACCGCACCCATGACCGGGTCGTGGAGGGATCGCAACGCCCCGCTGATTCGACGGGCAAAAAAGATATTGAGCCCAATGTCGGCGGCGTGAGCGATGACTTCTGCCAGCGGCTGCAAGGGGTTACCCCGCGAGCCGGCCACGAGGTCATAGTCGTCCACGATGACATTGATGGTTGGACCACTCCACCAATTTCGGGCCTTCAACTGCGCTGGGGTGATATCCGGTTGCGGGAGACGGGCCTTCAGTACCTCTGCCAGCTCTGCCAGCATGGGTGTCGCCACCGCAGCCGAGCCCGCATAGCCGGCCAGCCGCTCTTGGGGCACGGCCTCCATTAGCCCACGGCGGTAGTCAATTACGACGAATTTCGAGGACGACTGCGAGTACCGCAACTGGTGAACGATGCCCCTCAGCGCGGCGGTTCTGCCGCTGCCTGCCGAACCGAATATCAGTAGGTGACGATCCTTTTCTGGGTGGAATATCACCGCGCCCAGACCGGCTTCTTCGAGCCCCACTGCAATCGCACCTCTCGTCGCGGCCGCTGGTCGTGGCAAACGCGCAATATCAATCCGCCGCGGCAACAACTGGAGCTTTGGTGCCTGCTCACCGTGCGGCGCTGTCTCTGCAATCCGCTTAGCGTCTGCAACGCCGGTGAGAGCTACCAGCATCGCAAACCCGCCCGGCGCGACTCCGCGTCCTGGGCTCTCCGGCACCAGCTCTGCTGCCTTACGGTCAATCATTGAATCCATCGACTCCGCCTGCCGCAGCTCAATCCGCGTACCAATCAGGTCGCGAACGGCAGGTCTCATGTCCGTCCAGCGATAGGCCGTGAGCAGGACATGAATTCCCACCGCCAATCCATCTGCAACCAGCGCCTGCACATCGTCGCTCAGCGCCGGAAACTCCGTTTTGAACGCACCCCAGCCGTCAATGACCAACACCGAATCCGGCTGTCCTGCCGCCCGTGCTGCTTCCGGAGAGAGCCATCCATTAGTGCGAAAGAGCTGTTCCCGACGACTTACCTCACGACGCAAAAAACCAATCGTACGGCGAATAAGCTCCTCGTCTCCGCGGTGTGCAACCGACGCGACATGCGGCAACTCAGCCAGGTCGCTCAAGCCGCCCGCACCACAGTCGACGATATAAAAATGCAGGTCACGAGCGCTGATGCCGTCGGCAAGCGCGAGGATCGCTGTGCGTGCGGCAGTGGTCTTTCCTGACCGCGGCGCTCCGACGATTGCCACGTGCCCACCGGTCGTGCGCAGGTCAATACGCAGTGGGTCCTGACGCTGAAACAGCGGCTTGTCCACCAGTCCAATCACACCGGTCAACCGCTGTCGCGGCAGCTGCTCGTCGGGCTGGAGCTCGATGGCCTCCGGTAATGGTGGCAGCCACACGAGATGCGCACGTGTCGGTACGTGCGAGACCGCTGCCACCACGGCACCGAGCACCGTCTGCTCCGATGTCTGCACAGGCGGATCCACCATTCCACCATCGCTTGACGACGCACCGAAAGCCTCCCGCGTCCAATTTTCAGCGGTAAATTCAGCGACAGCGGCGACCTGGCCCTGCAGCCCCTGCTCTGCCCCAGCCGCCGCACCGTCAACAGGCTGCGGACGGACCACCGGGCCGGAAACATACGCCGACCGAAAACGCACCGGCTCGGCGGCAGCAGATTTGATATACCCAATGCCCGGGATGGCCGGCAGATGATAGGCGTCCGGAACACCTAGCACGCTGCGGGACTCCGCGACGGAAAAGGTCTTCAACCCAATACGATAGGAAAGATGGCTTTCCAACCCGCGCAAGCGGCCTTCCTCCAGACGCTGACTGGCCAGCAGCAAATGCATGTGCAAACTACGCCCCAACCGACCAATCGCAACGAAGAGCTCAGCAAACTCCGGGCGTGCGGAGAGCAGCTCCGAAAACTCATCCACCACAATCAGCAACGCAGGCATGGGTGGCGCATCTATCTGCCCAGCGCGTCGGGCTTGCTCATAATCGCTGACACCGGCAAAATTCCCCGCAGCGCGTAGCTGCTCTTGACGCCGCGTCATCTCACCCCGCAGTGCGTCTTCCATGCGGTTGACCAGGATAAGCTCCTGCTCCAAGTTGGTAATCACCGCCGAAACATGAGGCAATTGATCCAGGCCCAGAAACGTCGCCCCGCCCTTGAAGTCCACCAGCACAAAGTTCAACTGATCCGGACTGTGCGTGGCTGCGAGCCCTACCACGGTCGTTCGGAGGAATTCCGACTTACCCGATCCTGTGGCGCCAACGCACAAACCGTGTGGCCCCATGCCGCCCTCGGCACTCTCCTTAAAATCCAGATAGACCGGCGCGCCGCTGTCATCAGCCCCCACAGGAATTCGCAGACGCGCACTGCCGTAGCGCGGTCGGTAGCGCAGAGTTGTCGGAGGCGGATAGAGCCCGAGCTCCTCCATCACCGGATCTTCCGAGGTCTTAACGGAATCATCTGCGCTTGTTGGTACTTCAAAACGCGCCAAGCTCCGCCCAAGCACCTCCGCTTCTGCTGGACTCAGCTGATCAGGTACGCCAATCTCCTCCCGTCCGGACGCGGTTTCCGCATGCACAGCAGTAGTGGAAACAACCAGCGCGATGCCATGGTGAACCGCTGCCTCCCACAACGTTGACTGCGCTTCCACGACGGTCAGTAGTACTACCGAGGTCTCCGACCCCGCCGCGTCAAAAATCGGTGTCAGTTCAGTGACATCGTGCTGTCCGTTCGAATCCGCCAGCACAATCAGCACTGCAGCTGGCAGTGTGTCGATAGCCGTGAGCAGCTCAGTCAGCTGCACACACGTCGCCGCCCGCAACCGCGCTGGGCCACAGGCATCAGTAACTGCGGGGTGTCCGTGGTGTGGCGTCCATTTCAGCCATTCCCACTCATCTCCCACAACTGCAATCAGGCAATCCTCCGGATGATGCAGCGCAGCAGCTTGGGCGACCATCGCTCGAGCCAGCCCCTGCGCCGCGGTATCTCCAGTGAGCGCGATGATCTCAAAGGCTGACACATCTATGGCAAAGGGCACGCCCTCAACCTGACGAGCCGATCGAATAACTTCCCGCAGTGCTACGGCGGAAACCGGATCCAGTTTCTCCGGCGCCGGAATTGCCGGTGGTGTTACGGGCGTTGCGGGCTGCTGCGTTGCCACCCCGATGCGCAGCTGCAAGAAATCCGGGTCCCCCTTTCGGCGTTCGCACGCCCGCCCCATCGCCCCCAGCTGCCACAGAGTTCCAGGCCGAGGGTGGATAAACTGCGCCGATTCACGCTGCATCCTCGCTGCTTTCGCCACCGCGCGGCGAATACTGGACAAATGCCTCTGATAGTCCTTCCGCACCGGTGCCATGTCCTTATTTCCCGCCCCGCCCGACACCATCATGCCCACAGTGGAAAACACCATCATCAGCGGAAACATAAACGACATCGGGTTACGTCCCATCCCAGAGACAAACATCAACACCACCATGCCAACCACTGCCACGACCATGATTAACGGCATGAGTGCACGCATCAGCGGCACCGGCTGTGGCTCCGGCGCTTCCGGTGGCGCATCCGGCGCGATTGTGCCTGTCATAGGCTGCGGCCCCGCTTTTCGGGTAGCCGAAATCTCCGCCTGTGCACTAGTCACAAAAATCCCCCCGCTATGTGTCGCCCCTTGTGTTCACTCGACGGCCAATCCCCCGACCAATCGGTGTACGCATAGCTTAAAACACACTCCGGATTCTCGCAGCGCATGACCGAAACTGATAGCGGGGGCACGCGCAGTTACTACTCCGAGTAGCGCTCTAGCGAGTTGTACGACACTCTAGAGGGACTAAAGCATGCAGAATTCATGGGGGAAATACATGCTGGGGGAACTCATTCGCGTGCGCATTGATGCCGCACACATGCCCGAAGACACCAACCGAGCACACGCAGACCTTGCGTTACCGACCAACGTCGCAATCGCCGCACTTGTACCGGATATCCTGCAAATTTTCGATATCGACATTGCGGACTTCCCGCTGGCACAGTGGCAGCTACGGACCGCCACTGGCACGATTTTGCTTGCCGACGACACCCTGAACGATGCCGGTATTGCACCAGGCGAACGCCTGGTTGTTATCAACGACCCAGGTCCCGTGCCCAAACCTCGACTCTTCGATGCCGCCGATGCTATTACCGACACCACCTATACCGACGGTATCGGGACGGCTGATTTGGTTGTTGGCTGTACCGCCGCCCTCGTGGCCACGGCTTCAATCGCAGCTGCCTCACTGAGCTTGAGCAGTACCGATTCCACACTGGCCGCGGCAATCAGCTTCATCGCGCTGCTGGCAGTAGCGGGTGGACTGCGCCTGGCTCTGTTGCGTAGCGCAAAACCGGCGATTGTCATGTCCCTGGAGCTGCAAGTGCTCATTCTGGGCACCGCTTCGGGACTCTGCTTCGTTGGCCTCGACCTACACCGCATACTCACCGACTGGCCGCCGACTGCTGCGATTAGTGTCGCGCTTGCCGTCATCGGTTTGATTTTTCTCATTTCCAACACCGGCGACGGCGACAACCGCATCACCGTTACCCTGGGCGCGACGAGTCTCAGTGCTGCAGTTACCTTCGGTATTTACGCTGCGGCTGTCGCACTTTTCCACAACTCGGTTCAATCAGGAGCGCTCACCGCTACTAGTGCAGTCATCCTGATACTGCTGGCACCTTCCATCGCTATCAAGGCTGCCGGTATTCGCGTACCCAAAGTCCCTGCCGCCGGCGAGAGCTTCGATGACAGCGAAACTCCCGAAATATCCCACAACGCACCTAAGCGAGCGGGGTGGATTCTCGATGGCATCCTCTGCAGTGGCACCGGAAGTCTCAGCATCTTCACCCTGGTGGTACTTTTCTCCGGAGCCTATGCGAACAAGTGGTGGCCTCTAGGCATGGCTGCTGCTGTCATAGTCTTTTGTGCAATTCACTCCCGTGGCCAAGCCCGGAAAGTAGCTTCCACCTGTACTGCTTTAGCTGGTCTTGCCGTCATTGTGGCCGTCGCCTTTCAACAGTGGTTCGAGGGCAATTGGCCAGTCGCCGCTGGCCTGGTCGTCCCCATGCTTGCAGCCACCGCCTTAGCCGCATTTCCCGCGTCACGCATCTCACCTACAACGCGCCGCATAGCTGAGCTAACCGAGGCCTGCAGTATCGCCGTTATTTTGCCCATTGCGGCCATCATTGCCGAATTCCCTGAGTTCGTAAGTGGGTTCTTCCAGTGAAAAACCCACTTTTCATGAATGCCATAAAAACTCGTCTCACCGCCACGGCCGCACTTTCCACAGTGCTTATCTCGACGTTGACGGCGGCCACCGCAGTAGCACCGTCGGGCATCGCACCAATAGCGGCTGCCCAGAACAGCCAGGACTGCGTGGCCACGATGCTGTCGTCGGAAAGCGCACTGCATGAACCGACGGTGATCGAAAAAGCTCTTCGGTTTCGCCAAGCATGGCAACTGACGACGGGTGCGGGGATTACGGTGGCGGTAATCGATACCGGGGTCTCACCCAATGAGCGCCTGGGCGAGGTTCTCGACGGTGGCGATTTTGTCGACGGCAACAGCGGGTTCGTAGACTGCGACGGTCACGGAACTCTAGTAGCCGGCATTATTGCAGGTCGGCCCGGCGCCGATGGTTTCGCCGGACTGGCGCCCGACGCGCACGTGTTGTCGATAAGGCAAACGGCCGATGGCGAAGGCAATTTGGAGTCGCTGGCACAAGCTATCGACAGGGCCGTCGCGGAGGGCGCGCGGGTCATCAATATCTCGCTCACATCGTGTGCCCCGGCAGGCGTAATGCCCCAAGGTGCAACGGATGTTGCCGAGAGCGTCGCTCGCGCGGAAATCTCGGGCGCAGTAGTGGTCGCAGCGGCAGGCAATAAGGGCGATAGCTGTCAGGACGGATCCGTAGCGTGGCCCGCAGTCCTGCCGGAGGTAATCGCAGTATCAGCAGTACAGTTCGACGATGCTGGCCAAGCACAACCCGCGGAGTATGCAATCACAGGACAATGGGTCAATGTTTCCGCTCCCGGCGGCCCCGTACTCGGCCCCGATCCGCGCACCCCTACCGGTCTCATAGACCGCCACGTGTTCGGGTCCGGGGATAACACCCGAGCTCAACAGATTGCCGGCACCAGCTTTGCCACACCAGCCGTGTCGGGCACAGCTGCCCTACTGCTGGCACGAAACCCAGAGCTTTCCCCAGCACAGGTTCGCGACATCATCCTTAATTCCGCGAGCCCAATTAGTTCCGGGCTCGGCCTTGGTCGCGGCATCATTGCACCTTATGACGCTCTGATTTGGACCACGGTGGACACTGCCGCGCAGCACGACGCCAATCCCGCGGCCGCACCGGCTCCACCGGATCTGCTTTCTTCGCAGGAGCGCAATGCACCGCTCCGGGCGACTGGACTGCTCCTGATATGCGCACTGGGCCTAGGTGCCTGGCTGCTCTCGCGCCCCAGACAGCGGCCCTAGCGCCGCCTGCTTACTCAGCTCAGGGCCTCCGCGCAACGCGGCCAGCACTTCCCAGTCCACTGGTCGCGTGCCACCGCTATCGGCATTGGTTGATGCATTAAACCCGAGGGCGGCCAACGTCGTGCGATCGTGCACAGCAAAGCGCATCCCCTCTGGCGAAATGACGTGTACGGCCCCATTTACGCTTACTGCAATCGAGCTGCGCTCACGGCTGCGACCATCCACGAAACCGTCGACGGCCGCACCCGAACCGTCGGCATGCGGGTAATCCACGTGCCGCCCCTCCGGAGCATGCTGCGACCACTGCACGAGAGCTTGCGGCCGTCCTGCTATCCGGCCGGCACACAACCAGCCATCAGCATCGGCAAACGTCAGCGGCTTTTCAGGTAGCCCCGGGACTGCTGGCGCATTCGCAACGGGAACTGCCGCCAGCTGCCCCTCACTGGCCTGCAGAACTGGGCTATGCGCAGCTAATAGCTCTCCTAGCACCGGGGAGAGAACCGCGGCACCGTCGTCAAGCACGATAACGCGCCGCTGCCCGACCTCAACCACATTGCCGACTGTGTCGAATGGAGCGGCGAAGTGCGTGGGTGCGCCGCGGTTCGGGATTGCTGGCGCGGCCAGAATCGGAACCTCCGGAATCGTTCTGAGCAACGCAGGGCTGACAGGCCGGACTGCGGCGCGTTCCAACCCCAGCGCTCGAGAAACAGCGGCGTGCTCCGGGTGGTTGACATCCAGCCGCGAGCGGTAGCCCTGCGTAATCAGCCAGAGGTTTTGGCCATCGGCAACGACGGCACTGTCCGAGTGGGTTCGGGTAAGCTGCTGCGGTTCCCCCCGTACTTCTTCAAGACGCGCAAGTGACTCTGCAACAATCCACGGTTGCCCGAGGTCTTGGACCGTCCGCTCGCACAGAGACAGTGCCAACTCCGGCGCACCTGCACTGCCCCTCTTGGCAGCTCCCGAGGCACCAGAGCCTGCCGGCGCGGCCGGAACTGCTGGTGCGCCCTCAATCCCGACAGCAAAACTGATGTCCTCTTTGTCCAACTCACTACTGCGCACCCGTTTCGGCTCAACAGGATTGCCCAAAATTAACCGCGCCGACGCGAGATTCGCGACTGGATGCAATCGACCATTGACACGTACATGCAGGCCCTCCGACCCCGATACGACGATCAGCTGCTCATTGGAGCTAGAACCGCCCTGCGGCCGCACCAACGACAGCACCGCAGTGCCGGCGGCCAGTAAAACCACCAGCGCACAGCCGATAAACAGTGCTCGCGTTCGCGTGCGCAAAGGGTCGTGCAGCATTCGCGAATCCGCACGCACAAGCGCATGCTCAATCCGACGAATCAAGAATCGATGACCGCTGACCTGGCTAGGCGTAGTCGGCGTACGTGGCATGAGTTTCCCCCAAAACTATTCCCCCAAATAATCTCTACCCTGCAGAGTAAGCCAGGCCGCGCTACTGTGCGACCAGGGGAATTTTAGTGGGGAACATATTGGGGGGATTTTCACATGCCATTGTCATTGTGGCTGCTCATTACAGCAATAACCATCACTGCAGGCGCGCATGTCCCTGTGCGCGGCCGCAGCCTTCGCGACCGCCTGCGACGCACCGAACCAGGACAACTCATCGGGCTACGTCTCACGCCAGGCCTGCGCAGCCAGCTAAGCGCTGCGGATATCGTCTCGCTTGCCGACGACAGCCCAGTGACCCTGGATGCGCTGTGCTTTTATCACATTGCGCCGGAAGTCCGCGGAGAGCATGCGCACCGCTACTTCCGAGCAGCCGAGCGCTCCGGCACAGCCCCTGAACCCTGGACACATCTGGTGGCAACTCTTCCGGTGGAAGCCTCCGCTGACAAAGCCCTACGCTTCCTCATCCACCGGCTGGGAACCCTTGGTATTCGCGCACGGCGATTGACGGCACCGGAATGTGCTCTGACTGAGAGCTCTGCGGAGGTCGTGCAGCTACGCCGCACTGGACGCTCTCATCATGTGGCGGCGTTGGGACGCAAACCGCACCTGTGGTTAAGCCGACAACGTGACATCGCTATCACTAATGGTCCGGCGCAGGTCATAGGGGCCGGGAGCAGCGGACAAACCATCACAATGTGTCCCGCGAACCTCCCCCGATTGGAGGTCGACTGCGGCAATCAGGACATTTGTGAGCTGCTCATCGGAATGCTCTCGCTCGGCTATCGAGTCGGAATTCGCACGTCCCGTCCACATTTCTATACTGTGGCTCTTGATTTGGGCGCAGTACTTCTCGCTCGAGCTGGAGACGACACCGTCGATGTGGTTGTTGTCGAAGAGTATGAGCCCGACCTGTGTACTGGAATCGCCAGAATCATCGAGGTCAGTCGTGGAGGTTCCCCCACGGAAGCAGCGGAAATGCCAGCTTCGTGCCCTCGACTGGCGATGGGCGAATTCACCTGGACGCTATCTACCGCCCGCACTACCGATGAATTGCAGCCACTAGCTATGCGGGCAACTAGCGGTTCAGTCCCGGAATCAACGCACCCAAATCTGGCAGACCGCCCGGCGCCTGGGAGCCGTCAGGCTCACCCTGTTGCGCCGGGTCATTCGGAGCGCCATTTTCTTGGCCACCCGGCTGACCGCCTGCTGCAGGAGGCACATCCTCCTTCGGCATCTGTGCACCAGTGACATTGCCATTGTCGATAGTGGCAGCGCCCGCTGGTCCCGAGCACTCCAGAGTCGACGGGCCATAGGCCGCACAGTTGTAACCGAATGCGCTCAACTGAGAATTCGCTGGCAGCGTCTTCATCTCACCCGCCGGCGGGAACGTCAGGACCTCGTAAGTAACTCCCCCCGGGTTCCAGGACACAGCATTGGCGGGAACCTTGTTTCCCGTGCCGTCATCGACCATCGGAGGATTGGCAAGATTCACCTGGCAGGCCAAGTAGGCGTCACCGCTCAGATCGTTGAGGAAGCAACGTGTCGTGCCATCCTCCAACTGAAAGAGTCGAGTATTTGGGCCGTCCGCCGGGGTGTAATCCGCATCATTGACCTGGGTGATTGCAGGAGTTTCCGTCGGCGTCTCTGATTCTGTCGGTGTCGTCGACTCCTCAGTCGGCTTCGGCGGAGTCGAGGATTTAGTCTTTGCGGAAGAACTGACGGAGCGATTCGAGACTTCCGGCTTAGCCGGCTCGTCGTCTCCACATCCGGCCAGCGCGAAAGTCATCATCACACCGGCTGCGATCGTTGCCATAAATTTATTCATCCGCATGGTGTCCTAACCTACCCGACCATCGCTCCATCCCCTAGTAGCCGAGGGAGGAATTACTTCCGGAGAACTAGCTCGCATCTCGTCGATGCGTTCTGGCGTAATCACATCATTGAAGGCGAAGATAGTTACTTCCCTATCTCGATAAACAGGGGTTACCCCTGGAGCTACCCAGAGCCCTTCACCAGGAAACTCTAAATCCTCCTTGGAATCCCAAATACCCGGGGGTGACAAATAGATGAATCCCACATTCAGCTTTCGGGCTGAGCGATCGACATCGTTCACCCCATCCGGCCGGTCGGGGTCTGGAAAACCGAGGTAATCAGCGTGCCAATACAGCATTGAGGTGGCAGTCCACTTATTCGCCACAGGCCAGTCATAGTGCGGGAACACCACCGGCAAGTCATTGCGAGCGTACATCCAGCTGGACCCCTCCGGCGGATTGGTAAACGTGCGGTACTTATGTGCCTCCGGCTGCTCGGCCAACCAATCAAATGCCTTTAAGTCAGCCTTGGAAATGATTTGCCATTCCCGAGGGCTCTTGTAGGCGAAATCCGCAGCGCTAGCATTAGATGCCACTCCATAGACCACAAGTACAGCAGAGCTCACCGTCGCTAAGCTCAACCCCAGAACCCGCCCCGTCGATGGCACCTTTGATTCACTAATTCGAGCCGCCCACGCGCAGCCCCACGCAACGGCGATACCCGCAAACGCGGAATACAGGTACGCGGTGACCATCACCAACCGGTGAGGTGTCGAATAGTGAAGATCCGTATACAGCGCGAGAATATCGCCCGGCACGCCACCAAAATGATTGAGCGCGTGGGTCGTCATCAACACCGAAACAAACCAGGCCGGTACTACCCACACCCGTCGGCGCGAAGTATCTGCGAAAACCAAAAACGCCATCCCGATGAAACCAAGGATGATAATTGGCCAGAACGGCCGGAATTCCTCAGTGTGGCGAGTCAGCATTGTGGCGCCTCGATACCACGCATCGAAACGATCGAGGTCGTCTACTTCAGCACTAACCGCGCGCACATCCTCGGTCTGAGAAGTTCCCGTAAGCCACTGCGGCAGGAGAACTGCCACTGCTGGCACGAAGGCGGCTGCAATCACCGCGACGTCGTAAAGCCTGGCGCGAACCGCACCCAGTTCAGGATGCGCGGGACGCGGCAGGCGGTAGCACAACCACCAGATTGCACCGAGTATAACGACTGTAGGCACCGATGCCGGATGGAGCTCTCCGATACCGATTATCGAAAGCGCGGCGCTCAAGATGCGCTGAGGTGCGTGCGGGAGCGACGTAACAAAGGCAAAAACGGTAATCGCTAGTGCAATTGAGACCTGGTACGGCCAGGCCCCCACGAAGACCCCGACGGGCATCAATACCGGAAGCGCTGCGGAAACAAGCGCTGCAACCCCCGCGGCAACGGCGGTGGACAGCTTTCGGCGATCAATAATTCTCCAGGTGAGCGCCGCAGCCGCCGTGGGTATGGTCACGGCCGGAATGATAATGCCGAGGTAATTGACCGCCTCGGTGATTGGTAGACGGACAATCAATATCCAAAGCGCACCGAACGCATGCCATGCGGCGGGATAGTAGGACACCGCCTGAGTTTCCACATTCTGGATCTCGCCCATTCTAGTGGCCGAGGCCATGCCGTCTTCCGTAATCGAACGGAGCACACTTGCATGCCAGAGTGTGTCCCAGCCTTGCTGGATGGTCGCCATCCCCTCGGACATTGAAGCGATGCGGCCGATAGCGGTCCACGTGAGAACCGCCGCTGCGATGATGACTCCGATACTTGCGATTAGCCCATAGCCCAACTCGCGCCATCGACTTGCGGCGGGCGGCTGCGTCTCGGCCGACACTGAGCGATCGACACTACCGCGCCGCCGCCGAATCAAAGCGCTGCCGCCACTCCAGCAAAGCGCGAGAAGTAGTGTCACGGCCCAGCAGATAGACGCACTGACCAAGGTGAAGCGCACATCGATAGCGCCGAGCACCCACCCTGCAGTACCTGCGATACCAAACGTCACCGCAGGACCGAGGGCCAGAGCCCACGGAGTACGAACGCCGCTGGCTCGCACTACAACAGCGCCGGGGATTACGAGCAACGCAACCAAGCTAACAATTGCCCACACCACTACCGAACACTCCTCCTACGGTCACTTTCTTCAGGGAATATTACCGAGAGCTTGTACATTTAAGCCTCGTCCACATCTGTCCGGGCATCACGACGCTCGCGGGTCTGCTCCGCCCTAGCCGCCAAATCTGCATCGCCGGGGTAATCAACACCTACCAGGCTGAGTCCACGCGCCTCTGCCACCGGGACCAACGGGGAACGCTTCTCTTCACTCAACAACTGTTCAGTGAATCCAACCACACGTCGCCCCTCACCGACACTAAGGCAGGCCCCAACCAGTGAGCGCACCATAGACCAGCAGAACGCGTCGGCAGTCACATGGGCCTCGTACAGCTCTGGTTCTTCCCGCGTAGATACGTCGAACCACTGGAACTGCTGTAAATCTCTAGTGGTCGTCGCATGCGGCTTGTGTCGGCAAAAAGCGGCAAAGTCATTGAGCCCCAGTAGGGCATCAGCCGCCACCTGCATGCGGTTGATGTCCACTGACCGCCGCCAGTGGGCCGTATCGCGAGCACGGGTAGGAAGCGGGCCACTGACGCAACTAGTGACACGGTAGACATAGTGCCGACGTAACGCGGAAAAGCGGGCATCGAAACCCGGGGGCGCAAACGAGGTGCCCCGAAGCGTCACGTCCGCGGGCAATAGTCGCGCTACACGACGAACCAAATTACCCGGATCCCCTGCGATAGAACGTGTGTCTAAACAGGCGACAGGAACATCTGCGTGAGCCACCTGCGCGGAGGCATGGACACCAGCATCTGTACGACCGGCCACAGTCAGTTGCACTGGAGTGCGCAACACCTTCTCCAGAGTGGATTCCAACGTCGCCTGCACAGTCCGCACCGGTTCTCCCGTGGGCTTATCGCGCTGAGCAGCCCAACCGTGGAAATCTGTCCCGTCATAGGCAATGTCAAAACGCAACCGAACCAGGTCGGAGTCGGTGCTCCCCATAGCAGCACAATCGGGAGAATCGCACGGGGTATCCGGAGTCGTTGGAGTAAGTGATGTCACGGTTAACAGATTGTAGCCGGGACCCCGGATTAGAGAATCAGCAGTTTCCACCGCAGGGTCTCCGTATGGCTCTCAATGTTGGTGCGTAATCCGTCGGTGTAACCGGAGGCAGAACTGGGGACGGGCGCTATGCACCGTCGTTAAGCACAAAGAACCCCCGGGAGAGCGTTCAGATATGAACTGCTCAACGGGGGTTCAAAGCTGTGACGGCCAGAAGCCGTCGGCGAGGGGAATTACTCCTCCTCTGCAGCCTCAGCCTCAGTAGCCTCAGCCTCTTCGGCCTTTGCCTCTTCAGCCTGCTTGGAAGCAGCAGCGCGAGTTGCGCGAGTTGCCTCAGCAGTTGCGGTCTCTTCCTCAACCAGAGCGATCAGAGAGATCGGGGCATTGTCGCCCTTGCGGTTACCCAGCTTGATGATGCGGGTGTAGCCGCCGTCACGATCAGCGAACTGCGGACCGATCTCGTCGAACAGCTTCTTAACTGCGTAGTTGTCGTTAAGCAGCTTTGCAACGTTGCGGCGATCTGCGAGAGTGCCGCGCTTTGCCTTGGTGATCAGCTTCTCAACGTACGGACGCAGCAGCTTGGCCTTGGTGTCGGTGGTCTTAATCTTGCCGTGCTCGATGAGCTGCTTCGCGAGGTTGGCCAGAATCTTCTTCTGGTGCGAAGCGGAGCCGCCGAGACGGGAACCCTGCTTAGGGGTAGGCATAGGTATCTCCTCGTTTTAATGAAGTCGCGTCGGTGAACTACTCGTCGTAGCCAGCGCTTGCGCCATCAGTCCAGTCAGCGTCATCGCCCGAGGCAGCGTCCAAATCAGCGACAGCAGCCGGGTCGAAGTTGTTCGGGGAATCCTTCAGAGCGAGGCCAAGCTCAGCGAGCTTCTCCTTGACCTCATTGATGGACTTGTCACCGAAGTTGCGGATATCCAGCAGATCCGACTCGGTACGAGTAGCGAGCTCACCGACAGTGTGGATCTCCTCACGCTTGAGGCAGTTGTAGGAGCGCATAGAGAAGTCCAGATCCTCAATCGGAGTCTGGTACGCAGCGACATCCTCAGCCTCGCGCGGGCTCGGGCCAATCTCGATGCCCTCAGCAGCCTCGTTCAGCTCACGTGCCAGACCGAACAGCTCAACCAGAGTCTTGCCTGCCGACGCCATTGCGTCGCGGGCGGTGATCGAGTTCTTGGTCTCGACATCGATGATCAGCTTGTCAAAGTCGGTGCGCTGCTCAACACGAGTAGCCTCCACCTTGTAGCTGACCTTCAGAACTGGCGAGTAAATCTGGTCCATCGGAATGCGGCCGATTTCGCCACCGGAGTTCGGGGTCGCCGGCACGTAGCCACGACCACGCTCAACGATCATCTCAATATCCAAGCGACCGGAATCATTGAGAGTAGCGATGTGGTGGTCCGGGTTATGAATCTCCACACCTGCTGGGCACTCAATGTCTGCAGCGGTCACCGCGCCTGCACCTTCGCGACGCAGGTAAACGGTAGCCGGCTCATCGAACTCGCTCGAGAGCACCAGACCCTTGATGTTCAGGATGATGTCGGAGACATCTTCCTTCACGCCCGGGATAGTGGTGAACTCGTGCAGCACACCGTCGATGCGGATGCTGGTGACTGCAGCGCCCGGAATGGACGACAGCAACGTACGACGAAGAGAGTTACCGAGGGTGTAACCGAAACCCGGCTCCAGCGGCTCGATAACGAACCGGGAGCGAGAGGAATCAATGTAGTCCTCAGTCAGCGTTGGGCGCTGGGAAATGAGCATTTTCGAAAATCCTCCAGGTGGCGACCGCTATATGACGCCATAGGGAATGAATGGATGCAAGCGAAGTTGGTTATTACTTCGAGTAGAACTCGACGATCAGCTGTTCCTGAAGCGGAATGTCGATCTGTGCGCGTTCCGGGGTCTGGTGCACGAGGATGCGCAGGGACTCAGGAACAACCTGAAGCCATGCCGGGACGACAGCGTCGACCAGGTTCTCCTGTGCCTCTTCGAACCAAATCATCTTCTGCGACTTCGGGCGCACGTCGATGATGTCGTACTGGCTTACCTGGAAGGACGGCACGTTAATCTTCTTACCGTTAACGGTGAAGTGGCCGTGGGAAACCAGCTGACGAGCCTGGCGACGGGTACGAGCCAGACCAGCGCGGTAGACAACGTTGTCGAGACGCGACTCCAGCAGGACGACGAGGTTATCGCCAGTCTTGCCCGGACGACGGTGAGCCTCGGCGTAGTAGCGACGGAACTGCTTCTCCATCACGCCGTAGGTGAAACGTGCCTTCTGCTTCTCCTGGAGCTGGAGCAGGTACTCCGACTCCTTGATACGAGCGCGGCCAGCCTGCCCCGGAGGGTAGGGACGACGCTCAAAGTTCATGTCGCCACCGACGAGGTCGACGCGGAGACGACGGGACTTACGGGTTGCGGGACCGGTATAACGGGCCATTTCTGTTCTCTCCTTACCCTATTCCTAGACGCGACGACGCTTCGGCGGACGGCAGCCGTTGTGCGGCTGAGGGGTCACATCCGAGATCGAGGACACCTCAAGGCCAGCGGCCTGGAGGGAACGGATGGCGGTTTCGCGGCCCGAACCCGGACCCTTAACGAAAACGTCAACCTTCTTCATACCGTGCTCCATGGCCTTACGAGCAGCGTTCTCGGCGGCCATCTGAGCAGCGAACGGAGTGGACTTACGAGAGCCCTTGAAACCGACGTGACCAGAGGAGGCCCACGAGATAACAGCGCCCTTCGGGTCCGTGATGGACACGATGGTGTTGTTGAAGGTGGACTTGATGTATGCGTGGCCCTGAGCCACGTTCTTCTTTACAACGCGACGGCCGGTACGACGGCCGCGTGCGGACTTCGGAGCTGCCATGTTTTACTTCTTCTTTCCGGCGATCGTCTTCTTCGGACCCTTACGCGTACGAGCGTTGGTCTTGGTGCGCTGACCACGGACTGGCAGGCCACGACGGTGGCGCAGACCCTGGTAGGAACCAATCTCAATCTTGCGGCGGATATCAGCCTGAACCTGGCGGCGGAGGTCACCCTCGACCTTCCAGGTAGCTTCAATCACGTCACGCAGCGCAGCAACCTGCTCATCGGTGAGAGCGTCGGTGCGCAGATCCGGAGAGATGCCGGTCTTCTCCAGCAGCTCATTGGCACGGGCGGGGCCGATGCCATAGATGTAGGTAAGAGCGACCTCCATACGCTTGTTGCGTGGCAGGTCAACTCCAGCAAGGCGTGCCATACGGCAATTTCCTTCCGGTTGATGCGGTGGTTTACTCCACTGCCATCCTTCCCAGACCCGGCTTACTCGGTCGGACGCCGAGTCGCGCAAGTGTTATAGAAAGGCTCCAGCCACCGTTGCCGGAGGTATTCTCGCTTACTTCTGTGGAAAAGCTTTCATAAAGAACCGCCGCGCTAATCTGCTGAGACACCCGGTCTCAACATCACGCGGCCGTCACCAGAAGCAGCTAGGACGGTGGAGTTTCTGTCTCGTTAGTAAATAAGCCCATAACCACTACCAACAGTGGTCAGGTCGATTTACTTGTAGCGGTAGACGATTCGCCCACGCTCGAGATCGTACGGAGAAAGCTCCACTACGACTCGGTCTTCCGGGAGAATACGGATGTAGTGCTGGCGCATCTTGCCACTGATATGGGCGAGCACCTTGTGCCCGTTGTCCAGCTCCACTCGGAACATCGCGTTCGGCAAGGGTTCGACGACGCGACCCTCAACCTCAATTGCGCCTTCCTTTTTAGCCATGTCCTCCACGTCTCTCTGGCGGATACCCGGGACAATCCCGGCACCAGTTGGGAAATCTCTACTCTGCCTGGTGTTTTAGCAGTTCCGTGCAGGGATAATCATCACTGCAGCGACACTGCGCCCACACCATCGCCCAACTTTACACGCGACCTGCGTTTTTACCAAATACGACCACTATGGGACCGCCTGCAAGCGATGGCAGGCGGACTCTCTCTCCGCGTTCAGAATTCATCGCAGCCTTTATGGCGACATTCTGACCTTTCGCGTAGCCCCTCCCGCACTAGTTATTCATTTCGAGGAGTCAAAATACGGGGGCCGTCCGCTGTGGCGGCAACTGTGTGCTCCCAATGGGAGGCCGGCATTCTATCGGCGCTGACGACCGTCCAGCCGTCGTCAAGCTCATCACTACCCCACTCGCCGCCGAGAATGAGCATCGGTTCAATGGCCAATACGGAGCCTTCGACGATGCGGGGACCCTTTCCAGCTTTGCCTTCGTTGGGAAGGAAGGGGTCCATGTGCATCTCACGCCCAATACCGTGCCCGCCGTACCCATCGACGATGCCGAGTTCAATATCGTGGCGCAGTTCAGCCTCACGGGTGGCCATTTCAAGCGCATACGAAATATCGGTGAGGCGAGCGCCCGGCATCATGGCCTTAATACCTTCGGCGAGGACCTCTGATGTCGCAATGTTCAGTTTTTCGACATCGTCACTCAGCTTTCCGACGCCGAAAGTAAGTGCCGAATCGCCGTGCCAGCCATCCAGGATTGCGCCACAGTCAATTGAGACTAAATCACCATCGGCGAGAACCGTAGACGAAGACGGAATGCCGTGGACAATCACTTCGTTCACTGATGCGCAGACAGATGCCGGGAAGCCTTCATAGCCAAGGAAGGACGGCGTTGCGCCAGCATCGATAATGGCCTGGTGCGCAATCTCATTGAGATCTGCCGTGGTGGCCCCTGGCTTAGCGGCGTCTCGGCAGGCTAGCAATGCACGACCGACGATCTCGCCGGCCGCTTGCATCGCATCCAATTCTCCCTCGGTGCGGGCAGGAACTACTTTGCGGCGGCGTCGAAAACTCATCACGCTGGTTGAGTCTACTCTGCCCCAGAAGGGAACCACCGGCTAGCTGTGCCCCGCCACCTACGAGGGCGCCGCTCGGATCGCTGCCACTTCCGAGAAATTTACACCCAAAGATGAGCTGCCCTACGATAACTGGCATGCATTCACTGTTGAAGTCCGCGCAAACTGCGGGCGTTGTTATTGCTGCCAGCTCGCTTTTCCTGGTTGGCGCATGCTCAAGCAACCCCGAGCCGTCGCCGGCGCCGACTGTCCCCTCCACTTCCCCTGCCGCGGAATCGCCGGAGGCCCCTGGAAGCACCTCGGGTTTCATGGGCACCTCTGCACTGCCTGAGTCGCTCCAAAACTTCACACCTGATGCAATTAAGGAGGCGATTGGCAGCTGCGTCGAGTCGGATGACTCTAAACCCGTCATTTTTGGCAGCGAGAGCGTACATGGCTTCACCTGCGTAATGGCGGTTGGCGACGGTGGCACCGCAATGCTCAGTACTGCCGAGGACCCGGCCACTGTCGAGCGCATTAACGAAAAGGCTGAGTCCGTCGAGAGCTACACGCCATACGAGCTACCCGGCAAGCACGCATTTAGCGGCATCAGCAAGGGGTCCCCTTTCGTTATGGTTATCGACGAGGATAACCGCATCTACCAAGAGTTCGTTTTCGCGAATATTGGCGCCGAGGCTGCACAGCCACTTATCGACGAAATCATTCAAGACTTCCAGTAGCCCTCACTATCGGCTGCCCCCACCCCAGCCCCAACAGCCACACACAAAAGCCGCCCTTCCAAACCTCAACGGTTCGAAAGGGCGGCTTCAACAACCATCTACAACCGGCAAACCCATCGGCCCCAGCCAGCGAAAAAGCTAGAGCGTCTAGTTACCCGGTGTGCCAGGAGCCTAGTTCAGCTTCTCCAGCTTAGCCATCGTGCGCTCGTTAATCTCCTCAACGGATCCCTCAGCGGCAATCTTGATGATCTTCTCCGAGTAGTAATCCAGCAAAGGAGCGGTCTCATTGGTGTACACATGCATGCGGTTGCGGATGACCTCTTCAGTGTCGTCTGCGCGACCACGGGCCAGCATGCGCTCGACGACGACATCCTCAGAAACGTCGAACTGTACGACCGCATCCAGCTCAGTGCCGAGGTTGGACAGCAGACGCTTCAGCTCTTCTGCCTGACCAACAGTGCGCGGGAAGCCATCCAACAGGAACCCCTTGGCAGCGTCGTCCTCATTCAGACGGGACTCGACCATACGCACAGTCACGTCGTCCGGAACAAGGTTGCCGGCGTCGATGTAGGACTTCGCCTCAATGCCAAGCGGAGTGCCTTCACCGATGTTTGCGCGAAACAGGTCACCGGTGGAGATGTGCGGGACACCGAGCTTTTCCGAGAGGATAGCTGCCTGAGTGCCCTTGCCTGCACCGGGAGGACCTACAAGTACGAGTCGCATTACTTCAAGAACCCTTCGTAGTTACGTTGCATCATTTGGCTTTCAACCTGCTTGACCGTCGTCAGCGCAACACTGACCAGAATCAGCAGGGCTGTACCTCCAAACATACCGCCTGTACCGGAGTTCGCGTCGCCAAGCCCCATATCAAGAGCGACATTTGGCAGAACAGCAATCAGCGCCAGGTACAGCGAGCCGACAGTCAGCAGGCGAATCAGGACGTAGGACAGGTATTCAGCAGTCGGACGTCCCGGGCGGAAGCCCGGAATGAATCCACCGTATTTCTTCATGTTCTCCGCCTGCTCGTGCGGGTCGTACTGCACGGAGGTGTAGAAGAAGGAGAAGAAGATGATCATCAGGAAGAACAGCAGAATGTACTGCCAACTGGACGGCGCCAGCAGGTACTGAATGACATTGCGCTGCCACCAGTTGTCCATGTTCGGATTCGACTGACCGGACTGAACAATCTGGGTAATCAGAACCGGCACGTAAATCAGCGAGGACGCGAAGATGACAGGGATAACACCGGCCTGGTTCACCTTCAGCGGCAGGTAGGTGGAAGATCCGCCGTACTGGCGACGACCAACCATGCGCTTTGCGTACTGCACCGGAATACGGCGCTGTCCCTGCTCAATGAAAATAACGCCGATGATGAGAATCAGCACGGCAACAATCACGGTGGCGAACACGACACCGGTAGTGGAGCGCAGAATGTTCGCTCCCTGCGCCGGCATACCAGCGGCGATACCGGAGAAAATCAGCAGCGACATACCGTTGCCGACGCCTCGGTCAGTGATGAGCTCACCCATCCACATGACCAGCACGGCACCGGAGGTCATCACAACGACCATCACCACGAGGTCAAAGACACCCGCATCCTTAACCAGCAGCGACTGCGAGCCACCCAACAGGGCACCTCGGTCTGCCATGGCCACAATGCCTGCAGACTGCAGCAACGCCAACGCCACTGTGAGGTAGCGGGTGTACTGGGTCATCTTTGTCTGACCCGACTGCCCTTCCTTCTTCAACTGCTCGAAGTGTGGAATCACCACCGTGAGCAGCTGGACGATAATCGAGGCCGTAATGTACGGCATAATGCCGATGCCGAAAATCGCCATCTGCAGCAGAGCGCCACCTGAGAACAGGTTAATCAGCGAGTAAACGCTGGACTGATCTTTCGAAATCTGCTCGAGCTGCGCGTTGACCAACTGGTAGTCGATACCAGGGGTTGGAATCTGCGAGCCGATTCGGTACAGAATGATCATCGTCAGAGTGAAGAAGATCTTCTTACGCAAATCGGGATCGCGCAACGCCGCAATGAGACCGGAAGCCACGTGCATCCTCCCGAGGTCAAGAAATCCGCTTCTCCCACGCTTTTCCCGAAAGACTTACCCGCTTATCCGCCAGTAGTCTCCCGTTTTAGTCAAGCAACGCGGATGACGTATTCCTCAAACCTTTAATTGACAGTATTTGACGTAGTGAGTCTACCAGCGTTTCTCCACATCGTCGCAATACACCTCCATATCACCGTTAGTACAGCGCCCCGCCAATCACCTCTTTTCGCTTGACGACGACCCCAGCGCCCCCTCCCCTCTGAACCCACGCCCCTCACTGTGCTCCACCCAATTTTCCCAGACAAAACTTGAACAGTGTTAAAGTTTTGCTCTGTGAGTACCTACAGCATCCGCATGCGATCCAGCGCCGATGGCTGCCATATCTCCGGCGCTGAGCGTCTTGCACCGGCCGTCGAACTACCTCAGCTGGCTTCTGCAATGACTAGCCGTGCACTTCACCACGACAAGGGTCGAGCCGACACAATTCACATCACTGTGGACAAGGTTGAAGAGTCGACTATCGGCACCGTGTCCGCGTTGACTCCCTTTCTAGAGTCGAATCCCAGCCCTGAGGACGCACGCAATCTCATTGCTCAACGCCTACACGCTGCAGGCATACAGGCAGCCGACATCGCCGTCGAAATGGCCTATTCACTCACAGGTCTCCGCGGTGCCGCTCTCATCGATGCCTCCTCCGGTGAACGGCTCGACCCAAACCCTGCCCGTGGTGTACGGGTTTCCACTTTTGATGCCATCTCGCACCCCAGTAAGGACTGCACCAAGGATCATTTTCACGAGGCGCTTATCCTCGCATCTAAGGTTCACAGCGCCCCGGGTATCGTCGCAGAAATCTGCCTCTCCGATGACCCCTTTTACACGCGGGGATATCTGGCGCTGGACGGAATCTTTCACCGTATCCCCAATATCAAGGACCACGGCAGCACTCTTGGTACTCGCATCTTCATCGTTGAACCCGGCACCGATATCCCTGAGCTAATCGATTACCTGGAGAACGCGCCGGTCTACGTCGAGCTCCCAGCCGACGCCAGTTCCTCGCCGGACGTGACCGCCCCCAACAGCGACCTCTCAGCAATCGCCGCCCAAAGGAACACTGCCTGGGCCGCTGAAGGGCTTGCCCGCACACTGCGCACTTTCGAAACCGGACAACTGCCACACAGCCGAATTGACGGAACCGACTATCTACTGTTTTCTTCTTCGGACTACCTCGGCCTGTCCACGCACCCTGAGCTCATCTCAGCTGCCACCGAAGCAATTGGACATTTCGGCACCGGGTCCGGCGGCTCTCGCCTGACCACCGGCACTAGCATCCACAGCGCACTAGAGAATGAACTCGCGCGGTTCTTCGGTTTCGACGATGCCGTTCTCTTTGCTACTGGCTACCAGGCGAACCACTCAACCATCGCTGCCATCGCCACCGCCGACGTGGAAATCTTCTCCGACGCCGCCAACCATGCTTCCATCATTGACGGATGCAGCAATGCCCGAGCTAAAGTTACGGTCTTTCCACACGCTGACTACCAGACACTCGACCGTCTCCTCGCAGCATCGAGCGCCCGCCACAAGCTTGTCATCTCCGACTCCGTGTTCTCTATGTCAGGCGAGGTCATCGACGGCCCCGCACTCGAGCGCACCTGTCGCCGTCACAACGCATGGCTGATGCTTGACGACGCCCACGGCGTCGGCGTTATCGGAGAGCAAGGCCGTGGCACCGCATCGCACCTGGGCATTCACCCGGACATTGTGGTCGGCACCGCGAGCAAGGCTCTCGGTGTCGAAGGAGGATACGTTCTCTGCTCGGCACCAGTTGGCGAACTGCTACGCAATCAAGCCCGCAGTTTTGTGTACTCAACGTCCATGAACCCCGGTTCTGTCGCAGCTATCCGCGCCGCGTTGAAGCAGTTGGAGGCTGGGGACGTCGTCAAGCGATTGCAGCGTAATATTGCGCGCGTCCGCTCCCTGGTTGACGCAAAGTCAGACCCCGCATCTGCAATCATCCCACTGCCCGTTGGCGACGAGGCCGAAGCGATGGACGCCTCAGCACGGTTGGCGGAGCTCGACGTGTACATACCTGCGATTCGCTACCCGACGGTTCCCCGTGGTGAGGCAATGTTGCGATTGACCATTACCGCGCTCCATACGGACGCTGACATCGACCGACTGGAGCAGGCTCTGCGCAACACCGGCCTGCTGTAAGCGGGCGGTTTGCGCTGCCCTCCCCTCCCCTTTCCTCCCCCTCAATACAAAAAGAGCTCTTAACCACTTTGAACTAGCCCCCGAAAGTTGGACTGGTTTAACTCTAGGCGGTTAGGGCTTCAAGGGTCTGATTCCGATATTGCATC
>NZ_JASPJI010000011.1:0-88608 GCF_030232285.1 Corynebacterium sp. MSK047
CCCTATATGTTGTGGTGACCCGCTGAACCCACCGTGGTCTTCTTCACCCCGCTACGCACTCCGAAACCGGAAGAGCCCCTTAACCCTAAAAAAGCGCGTCCCGCCGCAGCGATGCACGGGACGCGCTTTTCTTTGTTGGGGTGGCACTCCCAGGTTTGGGTTCAGTGGGGTTTGGGTTCAGTGGGGCTAGTGACTGCGGTTATGTTAGCGACGGCGGGCCAATGCGAGTTACTGACTGCGTTTATGTCAAAAATGGTCCGAAAAATGGCCTGAAAGTGTCATAAACTCACACAGTTTCACATCTGCAGCCCATAGTTCTTGGAGTTGTCAGTTTTCGTGGCTACGCAGCAAAAAATGTGCCCACCAGCGATACGCCAAGCGGACACACTTTTGCTGCCTTCCCCTCCCCCCCCTGCTCAGGAGCTTCCTGAGCTTACGGTTTGTCTACTCCTTGCGCTTCTTGTTCTGGTAGACAATCGCGCCTGCGATGCCGATAAACACGGCGACCACTGCCACAACGGTGCCAATAACCAGCGGGCTCATGCCCCCGTCTTCCATGTCCGACGAGGATGCGGATGCCTGAGAATCCGTATCCGAGGAGTCAGATTCCTTCGACGCATCTTCTGACGAGTCCTTTGACGTTTCCTGTTCCGACTCTCCCTTGGCCAGAATCGGCTTATCGGATGGAGTCGGGCCGTTCTTGTCAGTCGGTCGCCAGTCAGGCCCCTTAGTTGGCTTGTTGTCCAGGAGGAATGCGAGCTGGAACGGCTGATCGATGCCACTGACCTCTTCATCCGGGCGATAGTTAGCCATGCGGACAGTCGCGTAGTAGTAGCCCGCGTTGGCTACAGGTCGTCCTCCAACATTAGATTCTCGGTTGTTGTATTCGACCGGACGATCTGTTGACAAGTTCAGGTCCTCGGAATCCTGATAAAAGTGCATTGTTCCATCCGCCACGGAAACCTCGAATGGATTCAACAGCGCAACTCCCATGGAATCGGCATTATCGCGCTCCGAATTTCCAGTGCGGGCAGCAATCACTGGTCGCTGACCCCACTCGACAGGGATCTTGTAGAACTTCTGTTCACCGGGCACGATTGTGTCAGAGATGGTATCCCCAGATTTAACTTCCGGCGCTTGGGCTGCGTTATTGCCACCGTTTACGGGCTTGGCCTCTCCAAAAGTGGCCTTTTTGTAGGCTTTGTCCCCAGTCGAGGAAGACCGTCCTTCATGTAGCTTGTCAGCATCCTGCTTCTTCAGCACTGGCTCAAACTGGACGCTAACCTCGACCTTCACCGGTTCATCACGATAGTCCGCTACTGAATCACCGTCATAGACCCACACGTTATTTGCGACGAGCCACTTGGTTTGATCGCAACTGGATTCGATGCGGTCACTATCCCATGCAAGAATGCTTGCATCAGCCGAAGTTGGAGTCCACGAATCGGCACTAGCTTCGGCGCCAGTCAGCGACCCCATACGACCGTCGTCCTGGCATTTTCCGCCAGTTTCATTGATGATTTCGTCAACTTCAGTTCGGACATCCTGCTGGCCCTTACCCTCAGCATCGATATTCGCTAACACCTTTGAGGTAACAATCGCGTTGTGTCCCTTCGGCACTGCGATTCGGTAGTAGAGCGGGGTGCGATCGTGCTGGGCAACCTCTGGCACTAGCGTCGTCTGGTACTTGCCCTCGCCGAGCCATTTCGCGCCTTCCTTAGTCTCGGAGAACTCGAAAGGAGTACCCGTGGTTTCGTAGCCCTGCACTGACCGCTGAGTTAAGAACTTCATGTGGTCTGCGAGCTGGGTGGCATCGTCCGCAGTCATGCTTTGACCGCCAGTTGCCTGCGCAACACACTCAAGCTCAGCGCGAGCCTCTTCATCGACCTTGAATCCCACGGTGTGAATCGTCAGGCCAACACCCTGCCCCGCCAATTCTTTCGCAACCTCACACACCGGTGGCGGTGCGCACGTGTCAATTCCATCGGAAACCAAGATGATTGATCGCTCCCCGTCTGGGCCTAACTCATCAGCGGCCTTACGCAGTGCATTGCCAATCGGCGTGTAGCCCTTGGCCTGCAGCCCGGCAATCCTGCTCTTCAGACCTTCTTTGTCGACCTTTTGAACCGGAGACAGCACCTCGATGTCTTGACAACCACGCTCGCGGTTGGATTCATCACTGGATTCGCGCTGGCCATAAACAAGCATGCCAAGCAGCGCATCATCCGGGAGGGAGTCAATCAGCTCCGTGGATGCGCGCTTTGCCGCATCGAGGCGGGTGCCTCCGGCGTCGTCGGCAAGCATCGAGCCAGACAGATCCATGATTAGCTCTGCTTTTGCTTCGCCCGTACCCCCTTCGCCCGTAGGAGCGGGCTGTTCCACCCCGGACGGCGAAGGCGAATCTTGGGCTGCCGCCACCGGAGCCGGAATCGCACTAAACCCAATCGTCCACGCAGCCAACAACAGAGTGACAACGATGGTTACTCTTAGGCGCTTTGAACTACTTGACGAAAAACTATCTTTAAAAAAGTCTTGAACTACCACCATCACAGCGCCTCAAACTGTTTTCCCAACTACAAAAATCAATCGTGTTGGTAGTTTTTCACAGTGACCCCGGTCACGCTAGAGATGTTTTTAACGGCTAAACAAATGCCATCTGAACAATTCATGAACCATGAGAAAACGACACAGCCGTTGAGGAACCAGCAAAGCAAAAACGCAGCCCCTGACCAGCGAATACTAAACAGGGGCTGCGAAAGTACTAATTCTTGTAACCACTATTAAATTTTTCTTAGCCGACCTACGCCGAAACTAAGCCTCAACGAGCTTGTAAATCCAACCGTGGGTATCCTCAACCTCGCCGTGCTGGATACCGGTCAGGCGCTCGCGCAGCTTCATAGTCCACTCGCCCGTCTCGCCGCCGTTGACCTCAAACTCGCCCTCAGCGGACTTCACAAAACCGACCGGGGTGATGACTGCGGCAGTACCGCAGGCGAATGCCTCGCTCATAACACCGGAGGTGGCATCATTCTTCCATTCCTCGGTGGAAATGCGACGCTCCTCGACATTCATGCCCAGATCCTGAGCAGCCTGCAGCAGCGATGCCCGAGTAATGCCCGGCAGCAGCGAACCAGACAGCTCTGGAGTCACCAGCCGAACACCAGCCTCAGCATTCTCATCCGGGTAGATAAACGCCAGGTTCATGCCGCCCATCTCCTCGATGTACTTGCGCTCGACAGCGTCCAGCCACACAACCTGGTCGCAGCCCTTTTCCTCTGCCTGCTGCTGAGCCGCCAGCGAAGCTGCGTAGTTACCTGCGAACTTCGCAGCACCGGTGCCGCCCGGCGCGGCACGCACGTACTCGTGGGAGATCCACACGGTCACCGGGTTAATGCCACCGGAGAAGTACGCGCCGGCAGGTGAAGCGATCAGCAGGAAGGTGTAAGAGTTCGACGGGTGCACGCCCAGGGTGCTCTCGGTGGAGAACATGATTGGACGCAGGTACAGGGATTCTTCGCCACCAGCTGGCGGCACCCATGCTGCATCGGCTTCAACCAGTAGGCGAATTGCCTCGAGGAAGGTCTCCTCCGGCAGCTGCGGCATTGCAATGCGGTCAGCGGAGCGCTGGAAGCGACGGGCGTTCTGCTCCGGGCGGAAAGTAACAATGGAACCATCCGGCATGCGATACGCCTTCAGGCCCTCAAAAATCGACTGCCCGTAATGCAGGACCGAAGAAGACGGCTGCATTTCAATCGAACCGTATGCCTGCAGCTTGGCGTCATGCCAGCCCTTGTCTGCAGTCCAGTCAATTCGGACCATGTGGTCGGTGAAGTGCTTACCAAAACCAGGGTTGCCCAGAATCTCCTCGCGCTCGGCATCAGAGAGTGGATTCGGGTTACGTTCGATTGCAAATTCCAAAGCAGACATGTCTTTCATCCTAAACCGTCGAGGACCGAGTCGTATCAATACTCGCCCCCGAAAGACCGTGTTAGTCAGGGCAATGTCAGCGTCGCGGGCACTAGGCGCGGGTACATTCCAATAGTCGTGGCGCTGGCTCGTCAGTCCGCTGTCCAGGGGTGAAGGACACGAACCGGCAAATAGGGATACGGTGGTGTACCACATAGTACGACTACAAGGAGATGCAACTACATGTCAGTCCCCGCTAACAATGATTCGGCACAGCTCGGCGCTTCTCGCAACGCCGCTGTTTTGTCCAATTACCTGCCGGCTATCGGCACTCGCGTGGTCATCGCTGCCGACAACTCTCTGCCCGCGGACGCCGACGCGGTCCTCGTCGCGCTTATCGACGGCGAGGATGGCCTCGAGCTGGTCGCACCCGAGGCCATCGGTTCGGTTGCAGAGCAGCTGCTCGCCTCCTTTGAGGCAGTCTCCGCCAGCGCTAAGGCCGAGTCCGTGACCACCATCCCGGCTCCTGCGGGCCTGGATGTCGACAGTGTCACGGGCGTTGGCGTGGGTTCTGAGGACCTGGATGCCGAGGACATCCGCCGTGCCTGCGGCGCCGCTGCGCGCCGTATGACCAAGGCCAAGGTGGTCTTTAACACTCTCGGCGCCATCGATCCGCAGGCTGCAGCCGAGGGCTTTGCGCTGGGCGCTTACGCTTACTCCGGTCAGAAGAGCGACGAAGAAAGCAACGAGGCCACCCAGAAGGTGGTTGTGTTGGGCGCTGATGACGACGTCGTAAAGCGCGCTTCGGCAATTGTAGATGCCGTTGCCACCGCGCGTGACTTCGTCAATACAGCATCGTCGCACCTCTACCCCGAGACGTTTGCTGACGCTGCTGCAGCGCTAGGCCGTGACGCGGGGCTCGAGGTCGAGGTGCTTGACGACGACGCTCTGCGCGCCGGCGGTTTCGGAGGCCTCAATGCCGTGGGTGGTGGATCCTCGCGCGGGCCACGCCTGGTGCGCCTGATCTGGAAGGGCGATGAGTCGGCAGAGAATTCGCTGGGCCTGGTCGGTAAGGGCATCACCTTTGATACTGGCGGTATTTCGCTGAAGCCGGGCGCCAGCATGGAGAACATGATCTCCGATATGGGCGGCGCTGCGGCTGTTATTGCCACAGTCGTCCTGGCTGCTCGCCTAGGTGTATCCACCCCGGTGACCGCAACTGTTCCAATGGCGGAGAACATGCCGGGTGGTAAGGCGTACCGTCCGGGCGACGTCATTACGCAGTACGGCGGTAAGACCATTGAGATTCTGAATACCGACGCTGAGGGCCGCCTCGTACTCGCAGACGCCATTGTCCGCGCCTGCGAAGACAAGCCGACTCACCTGATTGACACCGCTACCCTGACCGGTGCGCAGCTGGTCGCTCTTGGCGAGCGCACCCCGGGCGTCCTGGGTAACGACGAGTTCCGTGACCGTGTTGCAGAGCTGTCTCAGAGCATTGGTGAAAATGGTTGGGCAATGCCGATTCCAGTTGAGCTAGCAGAGGCCCTGAAGTCGCCGGTGGCTGACCTGCGGAATGTCACGAACTCTCGCTTTGGCGGTATGAGTGTTGCAGCTGCATACCTGCGCGAATTCGTTGGCGAGGATGTTGAATGGGTTCACATCGACGTTGCCGGTCCGGCCTTCAACACCACCGGGGAGTATGGTTATACCCCGAAGCGGGGCACTGGTGTTCCGGTTCGGACGATGTTCTCTGTGATTGAGGATTTGGCAACGAAGTAGCCGGTCATCCGACTGCGCCCCGCCCGGCTGGAATCCTGGCTGGAATGAGCTATTCCACGCACCAGTCGAAAGCGGGCGCAGCCCACGGGGCAAGCAGAGTTTTCAACCTGTAAGCTAATTTGTAATAACCGTCTTAAAACGAGATTTCTTAACTTTTCGAGGAGTGCACAAACATGGCGACCTCTATTGAGATGCCGGAGCTCGGTGAATCAGTTACCGAAGGCACCATTACCACCTGGCTGAAGAAGGTCGGCGACACCGTCGAGGTCGACGAACCGTTGCTCGAGGTTTCCACCGACAAGGTCGACACCGAAATTCCATCTCCGGTCGCCGGTGTTCTCACCGAGATTCTCTTTGAAGAAGACGACACCGTCGATGTTGGCGAGGTCATCGCAAAGGTCGGCGAGCCGGGCGAAGAGCCGGAAGGCGCTGACGATTCCGCTGAGGAGACCGAGGAAGAGGCTCCGAAGGAAGACGCTGAAGAGCCAAAGAAGGAAGCACCGAAGGCTGCCTCCGGTTCCGCTACTGACGTTGAGATGCCGGAGCTCGGCGAATCCGTCACCGAAGGCACGATTACCACTTGGCTGAAGAAGGTCGGCGACACCGTCGAGGTCGACGAACCGTTGCTCGAGGTTTCCACCGACAAGGTCGACACCGAAATTCCTTCCCCAGTCGCAGGCACCCTGCTCGAGGTCCTCTACGACGAAGACGACACCGTTGACGTCGGCGAAGTCATCGCTCGCGTTGGCGATGCAGACGCTGCTCCGGCCGCCAAGGAAGAGGCCGAGGAGGCATCTGCCGCAGTCGAGAAGGACGAGGAGCCAGTAAAGGCTAACGAGGAGACTGAGGAAGACTCCACTGACGTTGACGCTGGCGACGCTACTGACGTTGAGATGCCGGAGCTCGGCGAATCCGTCACCGAAGGCACCATCACCACCTGGCTGAAGAAGGTCGGCGACACCGTCGAGGTCGACGAGCCACTGCTCGAGGTTTCCACCGACAAGGTCGACACCGAAATTCCTTCCCCAGTCGCAGGCACCCTGCTCGAGGTCCTCTACGACGAAGACGACACCGTTGACGTCGGCGAGGTCATCGCTCGCGTTGGCAGTGGCCAGCCAAAGAAGGCTGCACCGAAGAAGGAAGCTCCAAAGGCTGAATCCAAGCCGGAGCCAAAGAAGGAAGAGCCAAAGGCAGAGTCCAAGCCGGAGCCAAAGAAGGAAGAGCCGAAGAAGGAGACTCCGAAGGCTGAGGCTCCGAAGGCTGAATCCAAGCCTTCCGCTAACAAGGACGTTCCTTACGTCACCCCGCTGGTCCGCAAGCTGGCTGACAAGCACGGCGTTGACCTGACTAAGGTCGAGGGCTCTGGAATCGGCGGCCGCATTCGTAAGCAGGATGTTCTGCGCGCTGCCGAGGGCGGCCAGGAGACTACTGCTGAGTCCGGCTCCAACTGGTCCACCAAGGGCGTTCGCCCTGAGCTCGCTGAGCTGCGCGGCACCACCCAGCGTGTCAACCGCATCCGCGAGATCACCGCTGCCAAGACCCTCGAGTCTCTGCAGACTTCCGCACAGCTGACCCAGGTCCACGAGGCCGATATGACTGCCATCTGGGATTTGCGCGCTACTAAGAAGGCTGAGTTCGAGAAGAAGCACGGCGCAAAGCTGACCTTCCTGCCATTCTTTGCAAAGGCAATCGTTGAGGCTCTGGTCAGCCACCCGAACGTCAACGCTTCCTGGAACGAAGAGACCAAGGAGATTACCTACCACGAGCAGGTCAACCTGGGTATCGCTGTCGATACCGAGCGTGGTTTGCTCTCCCCGGTCATCCACAACGCTCAGGATATGTCCCTGCCGGAGCTGGCTGCTGCTATTGCGGACATCGCAGACCGCGCTCGCAACAACAAGCTGACCCCGAACGACCTGTCCGGCGGCACCTTCACCATTACCAACATCGGCTCCGAGGGCGCTCTGACCGACACTCCGATTCTGGTTCCGCCGCAGGCCGCAATGGTCGGCACCGGCGCGATTAAGAAGCGCGCAGTAGTCGTCACCGAGAATGAGGCAGATGCCATTGGTATTCGCGCCATGGTCTTCCTGCCAATTACCTACGATCACCGCCTGATCGACGGCGCTGATGCAGGTCGCTTCATGACGACCGTTGTTGACCGCCTCGAGGTTGCTAACTTCGAATCGGATCTGCAGCTCTAAGCAGCTTGCTCCCCTCCTGGGGTAGTAGCGCCGCGGGAATCTAGCTGGCTTGCTAGCAGGAGGTTCTGCCTCTTCCCTGCCCGCGTTAGTCGCACTTTGCGGCTGACGCGGGTATTTCTTTTGCCGCATTCGTCCCGCAGTTGAACCTAATCAGCGATTCCTTCAAATGCGCAGGCCCCCTATTCTTGGCTAGTGCTCAGATTTCACGTAGCCACACATAGCTAGCAAAGGCTCCATCGGCACAAAGAATTAACGTGCTGTTATTGCGCCGTTAAGCCATTAGCAGACAGCGGGAGGGTCGAACCGAAAGCAAAGCTGCAAGTAGCAAATGCGCATACTTTTTGTCCTGCCGAAATGCGAGAACACCACACACCCCCGCACACAGTTCCGGCTATCGCTTTCAGCTACACCGACGAGAGCTGAAGATAGCGATAATTAAATTCATTATTTGTTAACCTCGCCGTCACCTAGTTAGCAATTAGCCTTTACCAATCTAAGAAATCATTAGACAGCAGGCTTCTTTGGCGTGCCTATTTTTGCTCTCTGTACGTAACTTAGAAAGGTGGAGCATGTCCTCGGCTCCAGCGAATACTAGTTCGTCGACCGGGACCACATCATCTGAGCAATCGAGCTCCTCAGATAAGTGGTGGCACCTCTTCTTCGGCGGGCTTCTCGCAATCAACATCGTAATTTTTGTCTTCTGGGCTTATGACTTTGTGGGCCCGCAGGCAAATACGGCAATCCTTCTGATTACCATCGCGTTCGCCGTCTTCATGGCGTTCAACATCGGCGGTAACGACGTTGCTAACTCCTTCGGTACTTCAGTCGGTGCCGGCACCCTGAGCATGAAGCAGGCGCTTGTTGTCGCTTCAGTCTTTGAGGTTTCGGGCGCCGTCCTCGCTGGTGGCGAGGTTACTGACACCGTCCGTTCCGGCATTGTGGACCTGAACGCAATCCACGGTTTGGACCCGATGGAGTTCGCCTTCATCATGATGTCCGCGCTTCTCGGCGCGGCAGTGTGGCTCCTCGTTGCCACCCGCATGGGTTGGCCAGTCTCCACTACCCACTCCATCGTCGGCGGTATCGTCGGTGCCGCACTGACGGTCGGTTTCATCACCGGCAAGGGTGGCTGGAGCATGGTCCAGTGGGATCAGATTGGTCAGATCGCCGTTTCCTGGGTCCTCTCTCCGCTCCTCGGCGGTTTGGTCGCGTTCCTCCTGTTCGGCGGCATTAAGAACTCGATTCTCGTCTACAACGACAAGGCTTCCAAGCAGCTGCAGGCCATCCACCAGGAAAAGGCGGACCTCAAGGCGCAGCACCGCGACGACTTCGAAAAGCTCCCTGAGCACGATCAGATCTCGTACACCAACGCGATGCTTCGCGACGCTACGACGATGCGTGACAACGACTGGACTCCGGATGACCTGGAGTCTGAGTACTTCCGCAAGCTCGTCCACATCGAATCCAAGGTTGATGATGTCCGCGCTCACCGTGCGCTGGAAGCTTGGGTTCCTGGTCTAGCAGCCCTGGGCTCTATTGTCATCTCCGCGATGATGCTGTTCAAGGGTCTGAAGAACCTTCACCTAGGGCTTTCCAGCCTGGACAACTTCCTGATTATGGGCATGATCGCCACCGCAGTGTGGCTTGCCGTTTACATCTTCGCGCGTACTTTGAAGCGTCAGGATTTGGATCGTTCCACCTTCCTGCTGTTCAGCTGGATGCAGGTCTTCACCGCTGCTGCGTTCGCTTTCTCCCACGGCTCGAACGACATCGCTAACGCGCTTGGCCCGTTCGTGGCAATTCTGGATGTTCTCCGTACCAACGAGATCTCTTCCGAGTCCGGCGTCCCGCTGGCAGTCATGACCACCATGGGTGTCGCTCTCATCTCCGGTCTGTGGTTTATCGGCCGCTTCGTTATCAAGACCGTCGGATCCGGCCTGACTGAGATTCACCCAGCATCGGGTTTTGCCGCAGAGCTTTCCGCTGCTGTGGTCGTTATGATTGCTTCCCTGCTGGGTCTGCCGGTTTCCTCCACCCACATTCTGATTGGTGCCGTTCTCGGTGTCGGTATCGTTAACCGTGCCGCTAACTGGAACCTGATGAAGCCGATTGGTTTGGCCTGGGTTATTACCCTTCCGGCCGCTGCAGGTATCTCGGCAATCACCGTTTCCATCCTCCGCGTCGTCTTCGGCTAAGCCCACAAAAGCACGCCACTTTTACCCCGGCGGTCACTTTCTAGTGACCACCGGGGTATTTTTACGTCTGGCGCTATCCAAGTAAGTTTGGCGCTATCCAAGTAACAAGTAATCTGAGGCCTACAGAATTTCGGCGTATCCTATAGGCCACCATGACTGCCCCAAGAAAACCTTTTACTCGCGCAGATAAATCCATTCGGGAATCAAGCTCCGACATCGAGATTCAACATCTCGGCCTTGTCGACTACGAAGAGACCTGGCACCTACAGGCAGACCTTGCTGCCAAGCGTGCGAAAGACCTAATTCCAGATCAGGTTCTCGTGCTTGAGCACCCGAGTCTTTACACAGCAGGAAAGCGCACCCAGCCGGAGGACCGTCCTACCAATGGGTTGCCGGTCGTCGATGTCGACCGCGGTGGCCGCATCACCTGGCACGGCCCGGGCCAGCTTGTGATGTATCCCATCATCAAGCTCGCTCAGCCGGTCGATGTGGTGGACTACGTCCGCAGACTGGAAGAAGCCCTCATTCAAACCGTTCGCCGAGCCGGCATCGCGGCTGCTGGCCGCATCGATGGCCGCTCGGGGGTATGGGTTCCCGCATCAAACGGACTGAGCGACCGAAAGATTGCGGCACTGGGAATCCGCGTGACCCATGGTGTAACCATGCACGGACTCAGTCTGAACTGCGACAACTCTATGGAGTTCTACAACTACATCATCCCGTGTGGCATCTCCGACGCTGGAGTGACCACCCTATCCCGGGAGCTTGACCGAGATGTTAGCGTGTCAGAGATGACAGAGTCGCTTCTGGCAGATTTGCAAGATGCTTTGGAAGGCCGTTTGACCGTTGCCGACCATTCCTTCGGCTCCGCGCCCGACCCCACGAAGGACCTGCCACACCGGGTGAAGCACAACTCCACCACCGGCATATTCGAGTACTCATCAACAAAAGAGTAGGATGAAACTGTGACTGTTAAGCCAGAAGGACGTAAGTTACTGCGCGTCGAGGCACGAAATGCCGAGACCCCTATCGAGAACAAGCCCCGGTGGATTCGCAACCAGGTTCGTCCGGGCCCCAGCTACAAGGACATGAAAAACCGTGTCTCGGGTGCCTCTTTGCACACGGTCTGTCAGGAGGCTGGCTGCCCGAACATTCACGAATGTTGGGAAGACCGCGAGGCCACCTTCCTCATCGGCGGCGATAAGTGCACCCGCCGCTGCGACTTCTGCCAGATTAACTCAGCCAAGCCCGACCCATTGGATAAGGATGAGCCGCGTCGTGTTGCGGAATCCGTCCGCGAGATGGGTCTTCGTTACGCCACTATCACCGGTGTCGCCCGCGACGATCTGCCCGACGGTGCATCCTGGCTCTACGCTGAGACCTGCCGCCAGATCCACGAACTCAACCCGAATACCGGAGTCGAGCTCCTTGTCGATGACTTCCGTGGCGACGAATCTGCAGCACAGCAGGTATTCGACGCCAAGCCCGAGGTTTTCGCCCACAACTTGGAAACGGTGCCGCGCATCTTCAAGCGCATCCGCCCCGCATTCCGCTACGAGCGTTCCTTGGAACTCATCACTCGCGCTCGCGAAGCTGGGCTAGTTACCAAGTCCAACCTCATCCTGGGCATGGGCGAATCCTACGACGAGATCATCTCCGCTATGCAAGATTTGCACGATGCCGGCTGCGATATTCTGACAATCACTCAGTACCTCCGCCCCACTCCACTGCACCATCCAATTGAACGTTGGGTTAAGCCAGAGGAGTTCGTCAAACTCTCCAAGACCGCTGAAGAGATGGGCTTTGCCGGCGTCATGTCCGGCCCGCTGGTCCGCTCTTCCTACCGCGCTGGCCGACTCTACGCCCGCGCACTGGCGCACCGCGGTCAGGAACTGCCTGCGCATCTGTCCGCGCTTGCCGACGACAACGACAACAACCTCGCGCTTCAGGAAGCCTCGACTCTGCTCGACCGCTATGGCGCATCGGAGGATACGCCAGTCACTTCGACTATTCCGGCTTCCTAGAGGCCGACGGCCGCAGCGCCGTCGTAAAGCGAAACGGCGCTACGGCGCGGTCTATTGCCTAAAACTACATCGCATGCCCTAAAGTTGGTGATTATGGCGACCAATGATGCGAAAGAAATGAAGAAGGCGAACCGCGCCGCCAAGCGCGCTCAGCGTAAGCAGACTCGTAGCCAGATGTGGCAGGCGTTTAAGCTGCAGCGCTCGCGGGACAACAAGCTCGTGCCTTACATGGCGCTGGGCTTCTTCGGTCCAATTATCCTGCTGTTACTGCTTGGTCTGCTCATTGGTGGAGTCTGGCCCTGGGTTCTGACGATTATTGGTATCTCGATCGGCTTTATGGTCGCGATGTACATCTTCTCTAAGCGTCTTGAGGCGTCCTTCTACACAGAGGCGGAAGGCCAGGCCGGCGCTGCGGCGTGGACGCTGGACAATATGCGTCAGGGCGTTGGCTATGTCTGGCACGTCAAGACCGGTGTTGTCGCTAATCAGCACATGGATGCTGTTCACCGTGTTATTGGTAACGCCGGTGTTGTGCTGGTCGGTGAAGGTGATCCGAACCGCGTCAAGCAGATGATTGCTCGTGAGAAGAAGTCGCTGGCACGCATTGCGGGCGAAGCGCCGATTTACGACATGATTGCTGGTAGCGACGAGGGCCAGGTCCCGCCGAAGAAGCTGCAGCGCGAACTCATGCGTTTGCCGCGCAACCTGAATAAGGATCAGGCCAACGCTCTGAATGAGCGCATCCAGTCGATGGACCGTATTCGCGATGCGCGCGCGAACATGCCCAAGGGTCCAATGCCGAAGGGCGCTAACCCACAGGCCGGCATGAACCGTCGTGCGCGCCGTGCCGCCAATCGCGGCAAGAAGCACTAGAGGTTTTAGCTAGGTTTCACCAGGGTCGGTTGCTCGGGCAACCCGCCGAGGGGCAATCTAGGTTGAAGCAGAAAAAAGGGGCTTTCGGGCCCCCTTTTTTTGTGCTTTAAAGCTTTAAAACGATGCCTAAAGCCATGTCTTCACACACAGTTATTGATGTCTTGTTGAAGTGATTGCTCTCACTTATCACGCTGTCAGCAAAGGTCGTATCCTTGCTGGAAACAATGCTTAATGAAGATTACTGCTAGTTGTGCCACCATGGGATATGTGCAACTCTTGGCTGAAAATGAACTCTTAGCGCTTCTAGTGATTTTGTTTCTTGGCCTGGCAATTGGCCAGATCAAGATCTTCGGCTTCAAGCTTGGCGTGGCTGCCGTCCTCTTCGTCGGCCTTATCCTCGCGACTATTGAGCCGGAAATTCAAATCTCCCCGTTGATTTACATCGTGGGCCTGGCATTATTCGTCTACACCATCGGGTTGGAGGCGGGCCCCGAGTTCTTCAGCTCGTTACGCTCGCGCGGTATCAAGCACAACCTGTTCGGCATTGGTGTGCTCGCAGTTGTCACTATCGAGTCTTTCTTGCTGATCAAGTTTTTGCCTATCTACCCGGTGGAGGGCGCAGGCGCCTTCACAGGCGCCCTGACCAACACCCCGGCTATGGCCGCAATCGTCGATGCTCTTCCTAGCCTCATTTCGGATAAGGGCGAGCTGGCCGCTGCCCACGATATGCCGGTGATTGGTTACTCCCTGGCCTACCCAATCGGCGTGCTGGCAGTGATTGCCTCTATCGGTATTATGTCGAAGGTCTTCCGCGTCGATCACGACCAGGAAGCTATTGACGCAGGTGTCGCCGCGCTTCCGCTACATACTCGGGACATCAAGATTCTCAAGGACGACCTGCCTTCCATCACTGACCTTCCGTCGAAGTTCGGTTTGGACATTACGGTTTCGCGCATTGAGTACAAGGGCCACCTCTACATTCCGTCTCCGGGTGACACTGTCTCCGTCGGCGATATTATTTCCGTCGTCGGTACAGAGGAAGAAATTGCTCGTGCCGCCGAGTACATTGGCGAGCTTATGCCGGGTGATCCGACACACGACGGTCGCCTGGACTTCCGTCGCATCTTCGTCTCTGCATCTGACGTGGTCGGTGTACCCATTGCGGAACTTCAGACTCGCATGGACGGCATAATCATTACGCGTATTCGCCGCGGCGACCACGACATCGTCGCAGAGCCAAACATGCGCCTAGAGCTTGGTGATCGCGTCCGCGTAGTTGCACCGCCAGAGAAAATCAAGGACGCAACAAAGTTCTTCGGCGACTCCTACAAGAAGCTTTCCGACGTCAACCTCTTGCCCCTCACCCTTGGGCTTACGCTGGGTGTCTTGGTGGGTCTCATCAAGATTCCGCTTCCGGGCGGCAGCTCGCTCGCCCTGGGGTCCGCTGGTGGTCCACTGGTTGTGGCGCTGATTCTGGGTGCTGTCGGTCGCACTGGCCCGTTGGTCTGGCCTATCCCCTACTCGGCCAACCTGGCGTTCCGCACCATGGGTCTAGCACTGTTCCTGGCAGGTATCGGCACCACTGCCGGTAAGGGATTCCAGGCTGCGTTGTCTGACCCGGCGTCACTGACAGTTCTGGGTCTTGCCGCCATCATCGCGTTTAGCTCCGCACTGTTGACCCTCATTGTCGGTCACCGTGTGCTGAAGATTCCATTCGGCCAAACTGCGGGTATCCTCTCGGGCTTGCAGACTCACCCGGCAGTGCTCTCATACGTCAACGACCAGGCCAAGAACGAGTTGCCGGCAATGGGATACACAACGGTGTATCCAATGGCCATGATCATGAAGATTATTCTCGCCCAGGTCCTGGTCGTGTTGGTGCTATAGCGCTAACCCAAAATGACGGCCGTGCCAGTGGCACGGTCGTGCATGCCGCGCATATCCGAGTCGGTGATTGCTGGCGGCAGCAAGAAAAGAGTAAGCAAGCTGCGGAAGAAGGCACGAACAAAGCCAACTCGCTCGCCGGGCTTGTCCACGCGAGCGACACCCATCTTCATCATCCACTGGCCCGGAGTGCGGGCGAACAGCCAAACCGACACCGTGCCAATAATGAGGAAGACAACTGGCGAATAGGTCGCAAGGAATGACTGCCAGGCGATAAACGAATCCCCGAACTGGTCAATCTGCGCCTCGCTCGGGCCGAAGAACATCGAAAAAGCGCCGGCAATCATCAAGGAAATAATCCAGTCAATGAGAATGCCGCCGACGCGACGCATCAACGTCGCTTGCGATCCTGGGCCATCGGGGGCAAGACCCAATGCCTGGCCGGGATAGTCCGAGAGCTTGTCCGGATTATCGAACTCTCCCGGAATCTGAGGGCCATCTAGCCAACTGTGCTTTTCTTCCATGGGTTCATAGTCTAATGCAGCAATCCGGCTATCAAATCACGGGCTGGGACAGCCATTCAGCGCGTGCGGGGGTAATCCGGGGGCGATGTTGCGTCGCCTTTTCCATTTTCTTATCAGCATGGGAGCTAAAGGCGCGTCGTAAAGCGTGTGTGACGCGAATGCGCAGGATATTGCCGTGTTTCCACAAACAGATAACTTACTCCCTATTTGCGTAACCCATTCCGTATTGGCGAATTCCTCACGCGCCATGCCAGAAATTCGTGGTTCTAATTCCAGAATGAATGCGTGGTTCGTTAAGCTTGAAGGCGTCAACCGGCCAGTCCTTGACAGCGCGGCAGGTGCACGAAACAGCGTGCAAGAATTCCCTGCTGCGTACTAAACAAGGCCAACTAAGGAGACCGCACATGTCCTTCAAAACTCCCGAGGAAGTAGTCGCGTATATCAAGGAAGAGGGCGTCGAGTTCGTAGACGTCCGCTTCACGGATGTTCCCGGCATCGAGCAGCACTTCACCATCCCGGCATCCGCATTTGACGAGGACGCGATGGCCGAAGGCCTGGCATTCGACGGTTCCTCGATTCGTGGTTTCACTTCCATCGACGAGTCCGACATGGCACTGCTGCCCGACCTGAGCACCGCGCGCATTGACCCGTTCCGCAAGGCAAAGACTCTGAACGTCAAGTTCTTCGTCCACGATCCGTTTACCCTCGAGCCGTTCTCCCGCGACCCGCGTAACGTCGCGAAGAAGGCGGAGGAATACCTCATCTCTACCGGCATCGCCGACACCTGCTTCTTCGGCGCTGAGGCGGAGTTTTACATCTTCGACAACGTCAAGTTCGAGACCGACACCAACCGCGGCTTCTACGAAGTTGATTCCATCGAAGGCTGGTGGAACCGCGGCAAGGACCAGAACCCGGACGGCTCTGCAAACCTGGGTTACAAGACCCGTCTGAAGGGCGGCTACTTCCCTACCGCTCCGTACGACCACTACCAGGACCTGCGCGACAAGATGTGCCTGAAGCTCGCTGACGCCGGCTTCGACCTGGAGCGCGCCCACCACGAGGTCGGCACTGGTGGCCAGCAGGAGATCAACTACAAGTTCAACACGATGTTGCACGCTGCAGACGACCTGCAAACCTTCAAGTACATCATCAAGAACACCGCCTGGGAAGAGGGCAAGTCCGTCACCTTTATGCCGAAGCCGCTGGCTGGCGACAACGGCTCGGGCATGCACGCTCACCAGTCGCTATGGAAGGACGGCAAGCCGCTGTTCCACGATGAGGCCGGTTACGCAGGCCTGTCGGACATCGCTCGCTGGTACATCGGCGGCATCCTGCACCACGCAGGTGCGGTACTGGCCTTCACCAACCCGACCCTGAACTCCTACCACCGCCTGGTCAAGGGCTTCGAGGCTCCGATTAACCTGGTCTACTCGCAGCGCAATCGCTCTGCCGCTGTTCGCATTCCGATCACCGGCTCCAACCCGAAGGCAAAGCGCATCGAGTTCCGTGCCCCGGACCCGTCGGGCAACCCGTACCTTGGCTTCGCTGCCATGATGATGGCCGGACTGGACGGCGTGAAGAACCGCATCGAGCCGCACGCTCCGGTTGACAAGGATCTCTACGAGCTCCCGCCGGAGGAAGCTGCCGACATCCCGCAGGCTCCGACCTCTCTCGAGGCCGCACTCGAGGCCCTGCGCAATGACCACGAGTTCCTGCTCGAGGGCGATGTCTTCACCGAGGACCTCATCCAGACCTACATCGACTACAAGTACGAAAACGAGATCGAGCCGGTTCGCCTGCGCCCCACTCCGCAGGAATACGAAATGTACTACGACTGCTAAAGTTTTCGCTTCACGACGGCCACAGCGAGCAGCCCCCATTGCTCCTCATGGCCGCCCAACGAGCTTGTTAGATGCCGCCTGACCACAGTTAATGTGGTCAGGCGGTTTTTCATTGCGGTCATGCTGGCTGCGGGTGCCTGGGCTCGCATACGCGCGCGTATGTGAGCACGAATTTGTGTGCGGTTCCGGGCCACTTCCCTGAACAGGGCCATACACCACCACAAAAGGGCCGCGACTCCTGCACGAGTAGAGTTGCACACTCTCCGCCCCAGTCTTATCGATGCAGTATTCACTTGTCGATGCGCTATAGCGTGGCCATAAGTGAACAGCGCATCGACAAGTGACAGGGTGGGGAGGATACCGTGCGCATAAGTGCCGGAAAGTCGTCGATAAGTGATGAAAAATCGTCGATAAGTGAAGGAAAATCATCGATAGTGCCAGAAAACTGGCCATAAGTGCGAGGGGCGCTAGGGACAACACGAGGGACGGATGCGAGGGACACCGCAAGGGGGCGGACACCAAGAGCGGATGGGGCATGCTGCGAAGGTAGAATGCCAGGCAATCACGCCCGTTGAACCAGAAATGTGTCGCAACTTAATGACATGTGACAAAGTTCATAAACGTTGATGCGTGGGAGGATAATTCACTCATCTGTAATCGTTCTCAAAAAGTATCAATTGTGCATGTCGAAGTAGTTATTACGGGCAACTTATTGACGGAAATTGGGCTCTGTCGCTGTGACCGTCGTAAAGCAGAAATGGCGTGATGAAAACTGCGTAAACGCCCCCTACGCTGTGGTTTTTCCGTATGGTGGTACGACATACCCCTCGGAAATGGCGCCTCGAGAGCCCGCGCCGAGGCGTTTTGATTGATTCTGGAGAGCATGCATCTGGAATTTCTTAGCTTCGCTCCAGAAGGCTGTCAATTGGATTAAGAACGAGTTCCCACAGCTTGAAGAGGTCCGTATCGTCGAGACCGAAGAAGAGGCCATCCGCGACTTCTCACATCCGTGCCAGTGAAGCACTCATATGCTCTCTTGGCAGGGGCTTTCTCGTCCCCGGAGGATAATCAAAGTCGCCCACTCTATACACGCTCGGGCCACGCCATTTTCTGTAATCAAGCGCGCTGTGTGTTCCAGATCCCCGCGCACTTATGCGCCTTATACTCGGGTGAAAGTGCTACAGAATCGGAAGAGAAATTGGCTAAATTTAAGTCCTTGTCGAAGACGACCATTCCAGACTTAACCATCATCGCAGGTGTCGGCTCCCTCGGTGGGAGTCCGTCTGAAGTAAGTGACGATCTCAGGTTGATTCGATCAGGCCTCCTGTACGCAGACCACATTTCAGTTCTTTCGCTGGGAACTACCCTTTTGCATCAATTCTTGAGGCTCAATGACTTGGACGACACCATGCTCATTGCATTTTTCTTCAACCAAATGTTTGAGGCTGGTGCTCTGTCTGCCGAACAAATGGAACAGTTTGAACGTGTGTTTGACGTGTTGGAGCAAATCGAAAGCCAAAAAGAAAGTGTGAATAGAAAAACTTGGAGGAAGGGGCCCCAATTCGCTGAACAGCGCAAAGTGTGGAATCAACTTCATCCAATTCTTCGTGAAATGACCGAAGGCGTTCGTAGAAACTTCAACGACATGTGGAAGTCCGCGGGTGGCGAAGAAATCGACGCTGCCGAAAAAGCGGGCATCCTGACATTTGATGACGAATGGACGAACGAGCTTTATCAACTGTTCGAGTCTGACAACCTAAAAACCAAAGCGGAATTTCTTGCAAAATCCCTCAACACATCGGGTTCAGCGATCCTTATGGACCCCATGATGCACGATTTATACAAAGCAATGCACAACGAGGGGCATCTAAACATTCCCAAGTTCAGGAAGGACAACATCAGAACCACCAAGCTGGGAACTCAAATGACTATCTCTCTGCCAAACCTGTCGGAGGCACCAGTGCCCGTCATTCTCGACGTGCGAAATCAAATTGAACCTCGCCTTCATCAGTACCGACAAAGCGTGAAGAGTCTGAATACAAAGCTCCACGAAGAGATTTTCAGCGAAAACCTTGATGAAGAAATCGAACAACTGTGGTTCGACGATGTTTTACCGCATGTGCAGGAGCTGGAAATGGCGGTTTACGACAGTAGACTAGGTGCCGTCAAAGATGGAGTCATCGCAGCTTCCAAGGGGGCTGCGGGACTCGCTGCAAATGGTGCGTTGATGTTCACAGTCGCAAACATTGAACAATTGACAAGTTCACCACTCATGCAGGGCGCTAGTCTCCTTGGCAGTGCAGTAGCAGGACTCCCTCTTACCAAGAAGGGGATGGATTCTGGGATAAAGAGCTTCCAGGAACGACAAAACCGGAAGAAGGAAGCCAAAAAAGACGGCCTCTTCTATTTAGCCAATATTAACCGGGTTGGTGCCAATTTAAACTAGGTTGATTCTTGTCCTTCAAGTTAGCCATCGCAAGGGGCTTCGATTCAGTTTGGCGATGAGCGATCTAACGTGGCACAGGCCGCGGAAGACGGCCTTGAGTTCCGTAGCGGGTCGCAGATTAGGCTACGACTGGCTTGGGGCGATGCCCCACCGCGGGGTAGCAAACTTGATGCTACGGGGTAGGTTCCTGGAGGGGCTGCGCAGGTAGAGGTCAGAGAGTTTACTGCCCCCTGCGCCCACCCTCGCCAACCCCCACGCCTCCTAAACTTGTCTCCCATGACCACTAACTCTTTCCCTCCCGCGACACTCACCGCACTAGCCAAGGCCATTGGACACACTGAGCACGGACTCACGGGTAGTGAAATCGGACATCTACTCCAACAGCTCAACATGTTCGACCCCGGTGAAATCACGAAGTGGAAACGCCTGGAAGCCTCTTTTACCCACTCCCAAAACACCCGAAGAAACGCTGACCGCATAGTCACGTTTCTCACTCATGCTTTCGACCCCGCCCGCTACGTGAGTGACCCGGAACTGTTCGACACGCGACGCAGACTCGTTCGCCCCGTACTCGTGCTCCACGGCCTCAAAGTAGGCGCCTCTGGCAAGGTTGTGCGGACCAAGGGCGCGTCGTCGCTGTCGGACGTACAGCGGCTAACTAATACCGTGCGCGAAGAACTCACCCGTCGCGGCACCCACGAAAAAGTCCTCGCCCACTGCGAGGAGGAGATTCTTCGCCACGGATTTCTACACGCGATCCTGGAAGCGTCAAAGTCCGTCTTCCAGCGACTACGGGACATGGTGGGACTCGACTGTGACGGTGCCGAACTGGCCGAGAAGGCATTGTCCGTCAAGAGCGGGGTGCTCGCCATCAATGGCCTCAGCAACCCCACCGAGCGCAACGAGCAGACAGGGCTATGCACCCTCGTCACCGCGATAGGTGGCCTGTACCGCAACCCTGCCGCCCACCAACCGAGGCTCAACCGAACCGTCACCGAAACGGAATTGTACGAGGCGCTTTCGCTGCTGTCGTATGTTCACCGACGACTCGACGACGCTGTTCCACGGGACTGACGGGAGGCTTGGATGGTGGTGGCGTGGGAATTGGCGACAAGGTTTCTTGGGAAATGCTGACCTGCGGATTTACGTTCGTTCAGGTCAGGGAGTTGTTCAGATGTGCCCGCGCCCAGTAAAACTCGCTTGACGACGCCCACACCACTACCCCACCTAACCGTATTGCGGTAGCGGTGTTTTTAGCTGGGACACGCTGTTTTTAGTCGGCACATTTAGTAGAGCTAGCACCAATGCGAACTAAACGGATTGGGGCTACCCTTGATTGTTATGAACAACAAGTCACTGACCCGTTCCACCAATAACAAAATGGTTGCCGGTGTGCTCGGTGGGTTCGCTGAGTATTTCAACTGGGATGCGACTTTGCTGCGCGTTATATTTGTCGCGTCTTTCCTGATGCCTGGTCCGCAGTTTCTTCTCTATCTCGCAGCATGGATCATCATGCCGAAGGAAACTTACGTATAAGCGCGATCTACCGAAATATACTTAAATAGCCATACCTTGGAGTATTTATCTAATGAGCGACGCCGCTCCCGAAAAATCCACCAAGAAGATTTACCGCTCGCGTAATGACCGCCTCCTCGGTGGCGTCCTCGCAGGAATCGCGGAAAGCCAAGGCTGGGATATCACTTTCACACGAATGGTCTACATCATCCTTCCCTGCGTTGGATCGATGCTTGGCTGGAAGATTGGCGCTGGGTTCCTAGCTCTTTACCTCTTGGCCTGGTTCGTCCTGCCAGATGGCGAGTACACGCTTGACGACGATGCCCGCGGCTCCAACCACGCAGAGAAAGAAAATAAGCAATAAACGTCAAGCTTAATAAGATTGATACCTTTCCGTTACTCGCAACGCCCTCACCAGCACTATTCCAATTTCGCAATCACGCAAATTCGGTAACAAATAGAGCATAGAGTGCACGGATTCGCGCCATTTGACTTGCACAGGCTCCAGAATTACCTAGTGTTCTTTCTGTACGGCTTTGAAGCCACACCATCTTCGAATGTCCGATATTCAAAAGAATTGTCAATTTCTCTTTGAATTTAATTCGGACAAATAGTGGAAGATGTCAATAATTGAATAGGTAACTTAGTTAGCTCTCAAGAAAGTGGTTTTGAAATGCAGAACAAGAAGATGAACCGTATCGCTACCGCAATCGTTGGCTCCGCCGCTCTTCTCGGCGGCCTGGCTGCATGTTCTTCCGATGACGCACAGGATGCTGCTAACAACGCCAAGGATCAGGCGGGCCAGGTAGCAACCGACGCCACTGATAAGGCTGGCGACGCTATGGACGGAGCTAAGGACAAGGCCGGCGAGACTGCTGATGGCGCTAAGGACAAGGCTGGCGAGGCTGCTGATGGCGCTAAGGACAAGGCTAACGAGGCTATGAACGGTCTGGGGCTGGGCGACGCTGCTGGCGAGGATGTGGCAGAGGCTGACCTGCCTGAGTCCATCACCGAGGCAGCTTCTTCCTTCACCTCCCCGTACGATTCTGAGGCTGGCGAGTTCAAGTCCGCTAAGAAGGTCGGCGACGCGGTTGCCGCTGAATACGAGAACGTCACCTTCGTTGAGTCCCCGGAGACCAACGGTGCACAGCCGCTGATTGGTAAGATTCGCGAGACCTGGGTTGCCAACGGCGCACTGGAAAACGAGATTGGTCTGCCGACCGCTCCGGAGTCGGAGATTGAAAACGGCTGGGAGCAGCCGTTCACTAAGGACACCATGAAGTGGACCTCTGAGGACGACCAGAACTACTCCGACTCCTACGAGAACAAGTAGTTCTACACGAACCGAAAGATTTTGAGCGTGCCGGGTGGCACGCTCTTTTTCTTTCCCCCTAGCTAGTTAAATCCCCCTTTCCCCTAGCCAAAAACGCCAGAGGCACCGCGCCGATGTGCGCCAACAATGTTGATATCGACAATCCCCACGGCAGCCATTGATGCAAAGACCGTGGTGGGGCCTACGAACTTAAAACCAGCTTTCTTCAATGCCTTGGCAAGCGCCTTGGACTCCTCGGAGTAGCTGGGCACCTCTTCGATTGAACGTGGCTCGGGAGACTTCTCCGGTTTAAACGACCACATCAACTCGGCTAAGCCGCCGTTTTCACGCAAGGCAATAGTAGCGGCGGCGTTATTGATTACCGCGGTAATCTTCCTGTGATTCCGAATGATTCGTTCATCATTCATCAATCTTTCGACATCTTCGTCATCGAAATCAGCAACCGCATCGGGGTCGAAGTTCGCAAAGGCTTCCTGAAACGCGGGCCGCTTCTTCAGCACTGTCTCCCACGACAACCCCGCCTGAAATACCTCCAGGCTGAGCCGTTCGAATAGTCCTTGCTCATCGCGCACCGGCATCCCCCACTCGGTGTCGTAGTAGTCTCTCAGCAGCTCGCTGTGAGCAGCCCATGCCGGTCGAGCCAATCCATCCTCACCGATGATGAGCCCATTGTTTTCCGTGTAGTCCGATCCAATTTTCATCAGTCTTTCCAATCCCCCAATTCCGGTTTGACTTAGCTGAGCACCGCAGCTCTTAATTCTTGTGTTTCTGTTGACGCCCAACCAGAGCGCCATACACCAGATCCAGCGTCGGCGTTTCCACTTTCGCCTTCTGCCCCATCCGGCGGATCGCGCCAATCTGGGCATCGAGTTCATTGGCAAGCCCCGCAGTGTAGTCGCGCTGCATCGACGAGGTGTTGTCGTCCCCCTGATCATCGGTAAAGGCCAAGGTCCGCGACACGATGTCCTCTGGCAGCGCGACGCCGCAGGCTCGACCAACTGCCTCGGTTTCTTCAAACATCCGCGTCAAGCTGTCGCGCATTTCCGAACGCAAGTAACCAATCGGACTATCAGCCAGGGCACCTAGTGCACCGAGGTTAGCCACGAACATCGCTTTTGCCCATATATCGACCCAGATATCCGGGAGCTGTTCGCCACCGAGCCCAGCCGTGTGCAATGCCTCGATAACTTCCCCGACCAGGTCATTAGTGGAGCCATCGAATGTGCCGATGTTCAGGCTCATCGGTCCTGGTCGGAAGGTGACTTCTGCCGGGCCAGTGTGGATAAAGAAACCGCGGATAACACCCGGGAACACCTTGTCCTCACCGAACCGCCCCGCTGCCAAATAAGGGATTTCCACCGAGTTATGGGTGATCACCACTGCTGCACCAGCCGGAACTTGTGGGAAAGGATCGTTGCCCGGCAGCGCCTTGGTTGCCGCAATCACAACATCGACATCGACTCCATCGGCAGTGAGCTCACCCCAGTTGTCGGCTGCATTGACGGGGATAATGCTGCGTTCCCCGTGCTCGTCGATAAGCGTGAGCCCCACCTCACGAAGACGTGTCAGGGTCTCGCCGCGGGCGAGAAAGACGACATCATAACCCGCTTGCACGAGGCGACCGCCAAACCAGCCGCCGACAGCTCCTACACCTAAAACTCCAATCCTCATAGCTGCCACCTTACGACTTCCGCACTGAGCGCGAAATAGGTTGCATGCGGTTGTCCACAGGCAATCCGGGCTATCCCCAAATGAGAAATTTGAGCTTGAATTACTACCTTGTCAAAACTATGTAAAGCGGAGTAGGGTCGAAGTTAATAGATATCAACCCAGGGTTGTTACTCTTTTGAGGCAAGACCTGAGGCTCACAGTTTGTGGTGCCTCGGGTCTTTTTGCGTTTAACGGCCCTGTTTACTGTGAAGGAAGGTCACGATGGGGTCGTCAAAAGATTCCAGCGCGAGGGCAATAGTTGAAAACCTCGGTGGACCCGGAAACATCACAAGCATGACGCACTGTGCGACGCGTCTGCGTTTTGAACTCGGTGATGTCTCCAAGATCAACGAGGACAAGATTGACAAGGTGCCGGGCGTACTCGGTGTCGTTCACCAGGGCGATAACCGCTACCAGGTCATCTGTGGCGGTGGCGTCGAATCGATGTACACGGCAATTAAGCATCTACCGGAAATGAAGGGTGCCGGCGCAGTCGCCACTAAGTCCGACGCAGACGTTAAGGCAGAAGCTCGCTCGAAGGCACGCGGCAAGTACTCCTGGCTGGACAATTTCTTCGAGTACCTCTCGGATTCCTTCCGCCCAATCCTGGGCGTGCTGTTGGGTGCATCGCTGATTATCGCGATTGCGGCTGTACTCGACGGCCTGAACATCGTCGACTTCCGCGCTGAGGATAAGTCCGCCACCTGGATTTTCGTCGATGCCATGTGGCGCAGCGTCTTCTACTTCCTGCCAATCATGGTCGCCTACAACGCAGCGAAAAAGCTGCGGGTAGATCCATGGCTGGGCGCAGCCATCATGGCTGCCCTAATGACGCCAGAGTTTATGAGTCTGCAGGATACCGATCGCTTCTCGGACACCATCAAGACAGTCAACGAGGAACTCGGTACCGAAACTTTCACCGCCAACATCTTCGGCCTACCAATGCAGCTCAATGACTACGGCGGACAGGTGTTTGTACCGTTGATCATGGTCGCCATTCTGGCCGTGGTCTACCACGGGTTGAAGAAAATCTTCCCGGAGAATGTCCAGATGGTCTTCGTACCGTTTATCTCCATGCTGATCATGATTCCGCTGACGGCTTTCCTCATTGGCCCGCTGGGTATCTGGCTGGGTAACGGCATCGGCTCCGGCCTGGCATGGATGAACTCGAACGCACCGTTTGTGTTCGCAATTCTCATCCCGATGCTCTACCCGTTCCTGGTACCGCTTGGTCTGCACTGGCCGCTGAATGCCTTGATGCTGGTCAATATCCAGACTCTCGGCTACGACTTCATCCAAGGCCCGATGGGTGCCTGGAACTTCGCCTGCTTCGGAGCAACTGCCGGTGTGCTGGTTCTTTCCATGCGCGACCACGACACTCAGATGCGCCAAACTGCAACGGGTGCACTCGCTGCCGGTCTCTTCGGTGGTATCTCCGAGCCGTCCCTCTACGGTATTCACCTGCGCTTCAAGCGGATTTACCCGCGCATGCTGCTCGGCTGTTTCGCCGGCGGTCTGACTATCGCCATCCTGTCGGCTCCGTTCGGTGGTGTGACAACCAACGCCTTCGTCTTCACCTCCCTCATCACCACTGTCGTGTTCAAACCGATGTGGGTCTACCTGATTTCCGTCGCCGTGGCATTCTTCGTCGCCATGTTCGCCATCATTCTCACCGACTACCGCACGCCGGAAGAGAAGGCTGAGGCCGAGGCCGCACGCGCCGCAGAGCTTGACGACGAACCCAGCGACGCCACCCCACACGCTGCCACCAGTGGCTCCGATTCGGCTCCAGCTGAGGCTTCCGGTGACGCTGGTACCAACGCCGAGGCTGCCGCACCGGCTGCTGCGGCAGCTGGCGCCGGTGGTGTCGCAACTGCCGTTGATACCAAGCCTGTACAGGTGCAGGCCCCGGTTGCCGGTGAGGTTGTCAGCCTTGCCGAGGCCGGCGACGCGGTCTTTGCCTCCGGTGCTCTCGGTGACGGTGTCGGTATCAAGCCGACCAGTTCTACCGTGGTCGCACCCGTATCGGGCACGTTGATGACTGTGGCAAAGACCGGTCACGCCTTCGGTATTAAGACCGATGACGGTGTAGAGGTACTCGTCCACGTCGGTATCGACACAGTCAAGATGGCCGGTGAAGGCTTCGATGTCCAGGTTTCCAAGAAGCAGCACGTCGAGGCCGGCGATGTACTTGCCGAGGTCGATTTCGACAAGGTCAAGGAAGCTGGTTACCCAACCACGACACTGATGACCATCACCAATACCAAGAAGCTAACCAAGGTTTCCCCGGTCACCGGCATCTCCGTCCAAGCCGGCGACACGGTCATCGAAGTTCAGCCATAATTGATTTCTAAAAGGCATACCGGCCTGAAATCCCTCAACTTATGGAGGAGTTCACGGTTACCGACATGGAAATCCTGAGAGTATTCAATAACAACGTGGTCCTGGCCAAGGACGCGACCGGTGAAAAAATCATCACCGGCCGCGGAATTGGGTTCAAGGCTCGCCCGGGACAGCCGGTTGATTCGAGCAAAGTAGTCCGAATCTTCGTCCCGGCAGAAGGCCGCGATCCGGACCATATTGCCACGATGCTCACAGAAATTCCGCTGGCTCACATGACTCTTGTGACCGATGCGGTAACCGCAGCCGGCCTGCCGGAATCAATGACGAAGAACGCTTCCCTCCTTGTGGCGTTGGCCGATCACATTGGTTTCGCCATCATGAGGGCAGCTAACGGGCAGCGAGCCGATTACCCGCTGCTCGCAGAAGTCAGCCAACTTTATAGTGAAGAATATGCGCAGGCGCAGGCGATTTTGTCGCATATCAATCGCGCCCTCAATGACCGTCGTATAGCGCCATTGCCCCGTTCCGAAGCAGTGGCTATTACGTTGCACCTGGTCAACGCCGGGTTTGCCACGGGTGATTTGAGCTTCACCTACACCATGACGGGCGTCCTGCAGCAGCTGCTCACGATCATTGAAAGTGATTTTGGCATCACGCTGGAGCCAGAGACTGTCAATGTAGGGCGCTTCATCACGCACCTGCGCTACTTGTTCGTCCGGATTGCCAAGCATGAGCAGTTGAAAGATCACTCCTCCGCTATTGGCCAGGCCATCCGTGACTCCGCCCCAGAGGCGTTTCGCTGCGCACAGCGTATCTCCGCAGTCATTGAACTGCGTCTGGGGTCGGGGCTGACGGAAGACGAAGTTTCCTACCTCACCCTGCACATTGCACGCATTGTGCAGGCAGCGGCTGTATCTCCCACCGTCTCCAGGGCTTCCCGGAGCGTGCGCGACGTTGATGACAAGCAAGCACCAGCGGGCGGCGCACCCGCGGTGGGGTGTACAGGCACTGTGCCTGAGTCAGAAAATTTCACATATTCGACCCGAAAGGATTCAACCATGATTACTCGTACCGCTACCATCGGTTCCTCCGTAGGCCTGCACGCTCGCCCGGCTTCCCTGTTCACTCAGGCTGCTGCTGAGTACGACTACGACATTGTCATTTCCCTAGACGACGAAGAGGCCGATGCCGCCTCGATCCTGGAGGTCATGACCCTCGGCGCTAAGCACGGCGACGAAGTCACGCTGAGCTGCGAGGACGACTCCGCAGCTGCAGCTCTGGACGAGCTTGCTGCCATGCTCGAGCGCGACCTTGATGCCGAGTAAGCCCAGCTAGAACGCTCCTGGATAACACCACGGCACACCACGACCGACGAGTATCCCCGCAGAGGTCCCGAAAAGGAGATCAGAAGCAATGAACGAGCAGCACACTGTCATCTATGGCATCGGTGTCTCGACCGGTACGGCCAGCGCTGAAGTAGTAAAGGTACTCCCCGCCCCGGGAGTTGATACTCAAGAACCGTCGTCGACCGATCCCGTCGCCGATGGTGAGCGCGTCCGCGCGGCGATGGCCAACGTCGCAGAGTCGCTGAAGAAGCAGGCTGAGCACTCCAGCCCGCAGGCACGTCCGATTCTGGAGGCCACTGCGCAACTGGCTTCCGATAGGGCGCTCGCCAAGGCCGTGGTGAAGAAACTCAAGGCAGGCTCCGGCGTCACCCAGGCCGTTCACGATGCCGTTGAGGACTACGCGCAGCTCCTAACCAGTCTCGGTGGCTACATGGCTGAACGTGTCACCGACCTCTACGATGTTCGCGACCGCACGATTTGCGAGCTGCGTGGCCTGCCAAAACCGGGCGTCCCGGATGTCTCCACCCCAACTATTCTGCTTGCCGACGATCTCGCGCCCGCCGAAACCGTGGGTCTTGACCCCGAGTTGGTCGTAGGCATTGCCACCGCTGGTGGCGGGCCGACCAGTCACACGGCTATCCTCGCAGCACAGCTGGGCATTCCAGCCGTCGTTAAGGCGAAGGGCGTCATGGAGCTTGAGGCCGGAACCTTCGTCGCCATTGACGGCGGCGCCGGTGAGGTGATTGCGAATCCGACCGCCGATGAGGTCGCCGCGTTGGAAGAGCGCGCTCGACGCCGGGAAGCAGCCCTGGCGCAGTCTGTGGGCGCAGGCAAGACCGCTGATGGGTACCCCGTGAATCTGCTGGCCAACATTGGTACGGCGGAAGATGGTGAGTCTGCAGCAGCGCAAGATAATGAGGGCACCGGCCTGTTCCGTACTGAGTTCCTTTTCCTCGACCGCGACAAGGCTCCGAGTTTGGAGGAACAAACGGAAACCTACACTCGTGTGCTGAAGGCATTCGGTGAGCGACGCGTGGTTGTGCGCACGCTGGATGCGGGTGCGGATAAGCCGCTGAGCTTTGCCGACCTAGGTGAGGAAGAAAACCCGGCGCTGGGTCGCCGCGGACTGCGCCTGTCGCAGGCTCGGGAAGATTTGCTGGATACGCAGCTGGATGCACTCGCCGCTGCGTTTGACGCCACCGGGCGCAAGGCTGACCTACGGGTTATGGCTCCGATGATTGCAACGGTCGAAGAAACCAAGTGGTTTGCAGACAAGGCACGGGAGCGTGGCCTGCCGAAGGTCGGCATCATGATTGAGGTCCCCGCAGCAGCGATTCGTGCGAAGCAGCTACTGTCCATTGTGGACTTTGCCTCCATTGGTACTAACGACTTGTCGCAGTACACTATGGCGGCCGACCGTATGCAGGGGGCTCTGGCGGATCTCCTATCGCCATGGCAGCCGGCTGTGCTGCAAATGATTAAGTCCGCATGCAAGGGCGGCAATGCTACCGGCAAGCCCATTAGTGTCTGCGGTGAAGCCGGCGGTGACCCGCTGCTGGCACTGGTCCTGGTGGGCCTCGGCGTGAGCTCGCTGTCCATGGCTTCCAAGAAGGTGCCGGCCGTCCGCGCCGCTCTCCGCCTCCACGACCGCGCTACCTGCCAGCAGATGGCAGCATACGCTGTCGATGCCGAAACTGCGGCCGATGCGAAGGCCGCAGTGACCGCGCTGGTGGATCCGAAGGTGAAGGATCTGCTGTAGAGCGACGGAATTAGCACCAAGCCTGGCGTACACACGCTGTCAGCGTAAACGTGTACGCCAGGCTCTTTCTCTTATGTTCGCTGCCCCATCACAGGCAGCAAATTTTCTGGGAAATTTCTTGATTTTCCCTCTCTCGAACGCCCCATTAGGATAAATAGAGTGCCTTCGTCGGCACCACCAACGCCGTCGAAGCCCCTTAATAATTCAAATAAAGACGGATAATACAAGCCGCAACTTAATTCACGCATCAGGCTCCACCCAGCCCGTGAAAATTCACAATTTCACATTAAGAGTGTCAGTTTTCGACATCGTGGCCTTTCATCTACATGGGCACACGAACTGCAATTGCGCTGCTGTAACGGGCGTTTGCGCCACCGCAGCACCGGCAACAACGGCGTCGCCACAGCAGCATGCAGCATCGCCCTTGACCTTACGGGCGACACTAATTTAGAAAGAACACAATTCTCATGACCAAGTCGAGCGGAGTGGAGTCCCCGAAGTCTTTCGCTTCCATTATCGTAGTTACAGCTCTCATGCTGTTTTCGATGTTCTTCGGCGCGGGCAACCTCATCTTCCCGCCGAAGCTCGGAGTGGATTCCGGTACCAATTTTGGCCCCTCAATCACCGGCTTCCTGCTCACCGGTGTGGCGTTGCCAGTTCTGGCCATCATCGCCATCGCCATTTCAGGCAACAACCTGCGTGACCTAGCGTTTCGCGCAGGCCGCATCTTTTCCCTGGGCTTCCCGGTAATCGCATACCTTTCCATCGGTGCTTTCTACGCTCTGCCGCGTACCGGTGCCGTGTCGTACGAAACCGGTGTCCAGCCGATTTTCGGCAGTGATTCACTGGCCGTCGCTGCGGCCTTCTACTTTGTTTTCTTCGGTATCGCCTTAGCACTTGCGTGGAATCCGAATGAAATTGTGTCCAAACTGGGCAAGATTCTCACCCCGGCTCTGCTGATTCTCTTGGTTGTATTGGTTGGAATGTCGGCATTCAAATTCGATGCCGCTCCGGCTGCGCCAATTGAGAAGTACTCCTCTACCCCATTTGCCTCCGGCCTGGTCGAGGGCTACCTCACCATGGACTCCATCGCCGGCCTGGCATTCGGCATTATTGTGATTTCCGCCCTGCGCGTCAGCGGTGTCCCAGAGGGCAAGCGAATGGTTCGCGGCACAATGATCTCAGGACTGTTCGCCGGCATTTTGCTGGCCATCATCTACTTGGGTCTGGGCTACGTCGGCCAGGTGCTGCCGAATGCCGCCTCTTTCGATAACGGCTCGGGCATTCTCGCAGAGGCTTCCAAACTGGCCATGGGCCAGGTCGGACAGATCGTCTTCGGCCTCATCGTTCTGCTTGCATGTATGACCACGGCTGTCGGCCTGATTGCCGCCACCAGCGAGTTCTTCAACCTGCTACTTCCGGGCATCAGTTACAAGGCCTGGGCGATTATCTTCACGGTCATGTCCTTCGTAATGGCAACACAGGGGCTGTCTCAGGTACTGGCGATTGCCGCGCCGATTATCACCTTTATTTACCCGCCGGCTATCACTCTGATTGCACTGACTCTTCTCGACCCGGTCATTTCCTACTCCTTCAAGCTGCATTACACCTACCGCCTGGGCGTCTGGGTTGCCACCATCTGGTCGGGTATCTCAGTACTCTCCGGTTTGGGTGTCGGTGGTTCTGCTTTGGCGGACTTCCTCAGTCTCGTACCTGGTCAGACCATTGAGTTCGGATGGTTCCTGCCGACTCTGGCAGCGACGGTGATTGGTTACGCAATTGACGTCGTCACGCGAAAGCAACGCGCAAATCGCCCGGCGAGTGTGCTTGCCGACGCATCCGTTGCAGAAGAGGTAGCCGAAAAGGCGTAAAACCACACCCGGTTATTTGCGTTGCATAACGTAAATACCGCACGCTAGAGAAGTAAATTCCATCCGAACAAGGATTGACTATGAGTACCCGAATGCGTTTTACGCAAACGCTCCTTTTCCGCGTTATTGTCGCGATTATTCTGGGCATTGTCTGCAGCTTTTTCTTCCCGGAATGGCTGGCTCGAATTTTTGTCACTTTCAATGGCCTCTTTGGTAACTTCCTGGGCTTCTTTATCCCGGTGCTGATTTTTGCCCTCATCACGCCGGCGATTGCCAGCTTGGGCCGCGGCGCCGGAAAGTGGCTGGGTATTACCACTGCTATCGCCTACGGCTCGACGGTGTTTTCGGGTCTGTTGGCCTACGCCGCCACCCAGGGGCTCTACCCTTGGCTGCTCGGCGCTGATCAGGCCGGCGCATCGGTAGATATTGATGAGGGCGCGCTGGAGAGCTTCTTCAATGTGGAGATGCCACCGCCGTTTGACGTCATGACCGCCCTGCTGCTGGCTTTCACGGTCGGTGTGGCGATGACCACCGTGAAGTCAGACTCGCTCTACCGTGGTGCAACTCAGCTGCGCGACGTGATTATGAAGATCATCTCCGCGTTTATCATCCCACTGCTGCCGATTTACATCTTCGGCATGTTCCTGTCTATGGGCATGAACGGCAACCTGACCACGACGCTGTCGATGTTCTTCAAGGTGCTGCTGCTGGCAGTCATCGGCACCGTGCTCCTGTTGGCAATCCAGTTCTCCATCGCTGGCGCCATCGCTGGCCGTGGCCCGTGGACGTCCCTGAAGAACATGCTGCCGGCTTACGCCACCGCACTCGGTACCTCCTCCTCGGCCGCTACCATTCCGGTGACGTACAAGGCCGCGCTGAAGAATGGTGTCTCGGAGAAGGTCGCTGGCTTTACCGTGCCGCTGTGCGCAACCATCCACCTGGCCGGTTCGATGATGAAAATCACGCTGTTCGCATTTGCGGTGATGTTCATGGCGGACAAGCCGCTTTCGCCGGGCATGGCCATCGGCTTCATCCTCACTTTGGGTATCACCATGATCGCGGCTCCGGGCGTTCCAGGTGGCGCAATTATGGCCGCGGTCGGAGTGCTGCAGTCCATGCTGGGCTTCGATCAGGAGCAGGTCGCTTTGATGATTGCCGCCTACATCGCCATCGACTCCTTCGGTACCGCATGTAATGTCACTGGTGACGGCGCAATTGCCATGATTGTTAACCGCTTTGCCAAGGATGATGTCATCGACCGTTCCGAAGAGCTCAGCTTCGACGCTGAAGAGGCCAATTCCGCATCTTCCACAACCGAGGCCTAACTGGCTTCGGTGCATATGTAAAAATTAAAGAAAACATCCACCGGTCAACCCCGTCGCAATCTTTCAAAAGGCCTTCCTTCGGGCCGATGCGGCGGGTGTTGGCATACATGTAAGGGGCCCGCCTTGGACTTCATTTCGACTCGCGACCCAGAGCGCACGCCGCACAAGTTCTCAGACATTCTCCTGGGAGGTCTCGCTAACGACGGTGGCCTCTACCTGCCGGTCGAGTACCCACAGGTTGACGATGCCACTTTGACGCGTTGGCGCTCCGTGCTTGTCGACGACGGTTACGCAGCCTTGGCTGCAGAGGTCGTCAGCCTTTTTGTGGACGACATTCCACTGGAGGATTTGCGCGGTATCTGTGCACGGGCGTACACCTACCCGAAGTTCTCCGATCCGGATATTGTGCCGGTGACGAAGCTGGAAGATCAGCTCTACATCGGTCACTTGTCCATGGGCCCCACAGCGGCATTCAAGGATATGGCGATGCAGCTGCTCGGTGAGTTCTTCGAGTATGAGCTGGCTCGTCGTGGCGAGACCCTGAACATCCTCGGCGCCACCTCTGGTGACACGGGTTCCTCGGCCGAGTATGCAATGCGCGGCCGTGAGGGAATCAGCGTGTTCATGCTAACTCCGGCTGGTCGAATGACCGCTTTCCAGCAGGCTCAGATGTTTGGTCTGCAGGATGCCAACATTCACAACGTCGCCCTCGACGGTGTCTTCGACGATTGCCAGGACATCGTTAAGGCCGTCTCCGGTGACTTGGAGTACAAGGCCAGCCGCCACATTGGTGCAGTCAACTCGATTAACTGGGCTCGCCTGATGGCTCAGATCGTGTACTACGTCTCCTCGTGGATTCGTGTCACTGGCGGCAACGGTGCTGAGGCGAACAACGCGCAGAAGGTCAGCTTCAGTGTGCCGACCGGCAACTTCGGTGATATTTGCGCCGGCCATATTGCGCGCCAGATGGGTGTGCCAATTGACCGACTAATTGTGGCTACCAATGAAAACGATGTCTTGGATGAGTTCTTCCGCACGGGTGCCTACCGCGTGCGCAACGCTGCGGAGACGCAGGCTACCTCTTCCCCATCGATGGATATCTCCCGCGCGTCTAACTTCGAGCGTTTCATCTTCGATCTGCTGGGGCGCGATGCTGAGCGCACTGCAGACCTCTTTGGTGTCAAGGTCAAGGAGGGCGGCTTCTCTCTTACTGCTGATCCGATCTTCCCGGAGGCTTCTGCCCAGTACGGTTTCCTCTCCGGTCGCTCGACTCACGCTGACCGCGTCGAGACCATCAAGGACTGCTGGGAGCGCCTAGAGGTCATGGTCGATCCGCACACCGCTGACGGCATCCACGTCGCCCGCGGCCTGGTAGACCAGGTATCCACCCCAATTGTCTGCCTGGAGACCGCTCTGCCGGTAAAGTTCTCCGAGACCATCCTGGAGGCCACCGGACGCGAGCCGGACTGCCCGGAGCGTTTCGCGGACATCATGAATGCCCCGCGCCGCGTTACCGAGCTGCCGAATGATGTCGATGTGGTGAAGAAGTTCATCGACGACAACGTGGCTTAAAACCGGGCATAGCCCAACGTCCCCCCCCATCCGCGCAGCGGCAATGTGGAAGAGTGCCCTCTTTTTTAAGGGCAAACGGCATTATCTTGGACTATAGGGCTGTTATTACCCCCGTGATTACCTCACAATTGTTCACATGAGTTTCACTCGAGTTAATAGCCGTCCTATGCCCCACGCGCCCGCATCTTCCCCGCTGGAAGGTTCCCAAAAGACCACCACGGTCTCGCGGGCGCTGGCCGACACACTGGCCCAGCACTGCGACCACTGCTTCGGTCTCATCGGCAACGCGAACTCCCACTTCACGTCAGCCCTTACTGAATCGGGATTCGGCTACTCCTCCGTCCGACACGAATCGGCTGCTGTCGGGGCCGCCGATGCCTTCCACCGCGCAGGCGGTGGGCTTGCTATCGCGACCGCCACTTGCGGCGCAGGATTCACCAATGCGCTAACCACTCTGGCCGAGGCTCGAGTAGCCCGTATTCCGCTAATTTTTGTCGTCGGCACGCACCCGGAACGCCCACGTCCCTTTGACCTTAATCAGGCGGCGCTCCTCGACGCACTCGATGTCTGTCATCGCACTGTCACTACCGAGTCCGCGCTTGACGACGCAAACTTTGCGGTTCAGCACGCACTGAGCTCTCGGCAGCCTGTCGTGCTGCTGCTCCCCTATGACATCCAAGAAGCACCGATAACGGCATCTGCATCTGAAACACAGTCGGCTAACCAGGAACATCTGCACACGGGCCGACCAGAATGGCTGGAGTCAACTGTCACGTCGCTGGCCGAGGAACTGCAAACTGCCCGTCGCCCACTCATTATTGCTGGTAGAGGTGTGTTGCTCTCTGGTACCGCAGATCTAGTTCGCCGCATCGGGGACGGTGCGGGGGCACTGTTTATGCACTCAGCGATGGCTCGTCATGTGCTTTCCAGTCCGTGGCAGATTGGCACCGTGGGCGGTTTTGCGCACGCGTGGCAGGTGGAGCTAGCTCGACAGGCCGATGTGGTGCTGTTCCTGGGAGCAAGCTTCAACGCTTTCCAAAACAGTGGCGGCAACATGTTTGCACCGGACGCGAAGATTATCCAGGTTGTCGACGAGCCCCATCCCGCTGCTCAGCCGTCGGTGACACCGCTATTGGCTAAGTTGGAGGAACTTCTGCCCGTACTGGCAGAGCAGCTGGAGAAGTCCCGGGGGGCGTCGTCAAGCACATGGCGTGCGGAGTTGAAGACACTGCCGACGACAGCGGAGGTCGAGTCGCTGACGTGCGCGGATGGCCGGTTGGATCCGCGGGCGTGCCTGCAGTATCTGAATCGTATCCTGCCCAATCAGCGCGCTGTGTGTACTGACGGTGGCCATTTCCTGGGGTGGGTTCCGAAATATCTTGATGTGCCTGGTCCGCAGCAGCAAGTGATTGTGGGCACGGCGATTCAGTCAATTGGTTTGGGCATGGGGTCACTTGTCGGCCTCGCGGCGGCACGCCCCAAGGACTATTGCGTGCTAGTCGCCGGTGACGGTGGCGGCACGATGGGTATTGCGGATTTACCTGCGGCGATTGAGCAGCTGCGGCGTGGTCGTGGCGGTTGCGTGGTGTTCATTAACGATGCTGCCTATGGCGCGGAGCTGCACCAGTTTGGCGATGTCGGGTTGGACACCTCGTCCATGGAGATTGCCGACTACGACTTCGCCGCAGTCGGACGTGCCTATGGCGCTCACGGTTTCAGTGTCGGCGAACCTGAGGACTTTGCCCAACTCGACGCCTACTTCCATGACGTTTCCAACTCCGATGAGGCTTCCGTTGCCGTAATTGATTTCAAGGTCTCACGGCTGGTGGTCGCGGACTTCGTGAAGGAAGTTCTGGCTAAGGCACAAAGGTAGTTTGCCGCAGGCATGATCGGGGCCATCTAGGCCCCGGTGCGACCCCTCTTCAGGCCGGTTGGTTGATGGGGTCTACAATGTGGCGAGTGGTAAAGCAGCGTAACGGTAAAGATCAGATTTCATCAACAGATCAGCCCGCCACAGCGGTGGCAAAGGACCCGCGCGAGCACGTCACTGGCCGCGCGATTGCCGTCTGGCTGGCGGCGCTGATTACCTACATCGTTGCCATCGTCGGCCGCACCTCCATGGGTGTCGCTGGCGTCGAGGCGCTCGATCGCTTCCATATCAACGCCTCCCAACTCGCGCTATTCACCGCCGTGCAGGTTGGCGTCTACGCCCTGGCGCAGATTCCGACGGGCATCATCATTGACCGCGTCGGCGCCAAGAAAACGATGGTCGTGGGCGCACTGATCATGGCGCTAGGCCAGGTCATCATCGCGTTTACGACATCGTATCCGCTGGCTGTCATCGCTCGTGTGTTCATCGGCGCCGGCGATGCCACCGCATTCCTCGGTGCGATGCGACTGCTTCCCGCGTGGTTCCCACTGCGCGTCACTCCGCTGTTCACGCAGCTCACGGCTGGTCTTGGCCAGCTCGGCCAGTTCATCTCTGCGGTCCCGTTCCTCGCGATTCTGCACGCCGCGGGGTGGGTGCCCGCGTTCTTGTCGCTGAGCACCGCGGGTCTTCTCATCGCTATCGTAGGCATGATCGCGCTTGCCGACGTCCCGGAGAACTCCTCCACAGCCAAGATGTCACTTCGTAAACGCCGCGCCGCCAAGAAGGCCGCGAAGACGGCTGCCAATGGCGGAGCCTCTGCCGCAGCCGATGAGAAACTAACTATCGGCCAGACTCTGAAGATTGTGACCACTCACCCGGTGTGCTGGCAGGGTTTCTTCACTCACTGGACTGGTTTGATGCATCAGTGCATCTTCACATTGCTGTGGGGCATGCCTCTGATGATGCTAGGTATGGGTCTTAAGCCCTCCGAGGCCAGTGTGGTGCTGGTCGTTAACACGCTGTCAGTAATTATCGCCGGGCCGTTGATGGGCATGGTCTCGGCACGCACCGGCCGCGACCGTATCAAGGTTGTTGTCGCAATCGCGTTTATCAACATGGCCGTCTGGATTGTGTTCCTGGCACCGAGCAACCCACCAGCGTACTGGGCAATTATTGTAGTCAACATCCTAATGGCCGGTCTTGGTGCAATGTCCAACTTCGGCTTTGACTCAGTGCGCGAAGAGGTCGATCGCAAGGTACTCGCCACCGGCACTGGGTTGGCGAATATGGGCGGTTTTGTGGCCACCATGCTCGCTGCACAAGGTGTCGGCTTCCTGCTGGATATTGCAGCTCCCGATGGAAACTACACCTGGGAGACCTTCCGCATTGGCTGGTTGGCTGTCGTCGGTGTGTGGGTGATCGGTTTCGTTGGCCTGCTGGTGGCAAAGCGTGCGGCAGCACGCTTTGTCGCCCAGCAAAGCCGTTTTGAGCTGGAACCTACGGAGTAGGAACTACAGGAAGTCGAGAGACGGAGCGGCTAGAACAGCGAAAGCTGCTCTGGTCCTTCCAGTCCCTCCGAGTCATCCGAGTCCTCCGATCGCCCAGAGGAGTCTGCGCGGCCGCTATCCGCCGTGCGTTCGCTGCCATCGGTCTGAGCACCATGGGAAACGCGCTCACCGGTGTCAGTTTCGGAGGCTGCGTTCTCCGGGACGTCGTCAAGCGAAGGCGTTGGTGCTACGGCCTCACGCTCATACATTTCCTGCAGCTTCTCGGTCTTGGTAATGCGGACTAGCTCGGCGTAGATGACCAGCTTCATAGAACTATTGACCAGTGGCCCCAGCTGGGAAAACAGGACATCGACGTCGCCGTCAACCGCGAGGCAAGCGCGACGCAGGCTCTCCTCGGAAATAATCCAGCGAGAAGTTTCCGCGCAGGTTTCGCGGTCGCCGATGAAGTCCAACGCGAGGGCAACCTGGTTGCTGGCGACGCCATCCAATGTGGCAGCCAGGCGCTCGTTAGGTGCGGCACCCTTGAACAGGCGGGCAATCTGGACTGCCTCCGCCGTCGGCACCTGGCCAGCGGCATACTCAGCGATGAGTTCGGCCATGCGCTGAGCACCGACGTGCTGATCAGTCAGCCAAATGTCGTGCAAGGCATACATGATAGCCATGGCCTGCCAGGAGGCGTGCCCATGATAGAGAATGCCCAAGATGCCGGCCTGCTCCAGCAGCCAACCGACCATCGCTTCCCCATCGGCGCCATTGCGAGCGCAGAGGTTGTCGACATTCCAAGCCATATGCCCTTCGACGCAGCAGCCATAGAACTTCTGATCTTCCTCCAGCTGCGCGGCCAGTGACACTACTTCACGCGCGGCATACGGGTAGCCGTAGGCAAGGGTGGCATGCGACAGATCATCGACACCCATGGTCACCCACGGAAACTCGCCGTGCCACGGACCGCGACCAACGAGGAAGCCCGCCGCGAGATACGCCCATCGGGTCGAGGCATCAGCGTTGTACCAGTACTGCAGTGCGCGCGGCGTCGGATGCCCGCTGTCAGCGTGAATCAATCCCGCGTTGACCAGCATCTCCACAATCCAGGGCGCCGCGAAAGCACTCGCCCCTATTGACGCTGCGAAGTCCTGAATCCACAGCAGGCTCGATTCCTCATACATGTGCAACGGGTCCTTCAGACGTCCGTCGCCGCTGCCCGCAGCATCCATAAACGCCGAAGCAAACGCCACCGCAGCCACCGAAGCTTCGGTCAATTCCTTTGACTCCAGCGTTGCCGGGAAAGACTCCGTCGGATGCGGCTTCCGAATCGACCACATGTCGCCCTTGAGCGCCAACGCGACTGCGCCCACCAGGCGGGCAACCACTGTCGATTCGTTGCGTGCTTCCGATTCTTGCTCAAATGTCGGCATCGCCGGTTCTTCTAGCACAGTCAGCAGCAGACGCTCTTCGGCCCAGCGCACCGCGTCGGCACGTAGTTCAGACCACATATGGGAGGGCAAGTACTTCTCGTCGGTTGCCATCCAGCGCAGCTCATTGCGAATATCCACCGGAGCTGTCATCACCAGAGCCCGCACCTTCACCGGATCGCAGAGGAAGCCTGCAATGTGCTCCACCTGGCGAGCCTGCACATTCCGCACCGTTAAATCGCTGGCGTTCAGGGCTCGCGATGTGCCCTCTCCCGGCGCGTTATCCGGCTCCAGCCCCATGCGCTCCATACGGCGACTCAGCACATCCGCTGGCATATTCGCCACCAAGTCGGCGACGCGGAAGCTGAGGCTCGGTTCCGCCGGGAACACCTCCGAAATATGCGGCGGCACATGCCACACGCCCGCCGGCTCCTCCCACACGAGCCCCTGACGCTGGCCACGGCGTAGCACATGCTCAAGCTGCTGCTTGCCGACGCGACGACGCTTGCGGTCCACACCCTTCGGCGTATCGTGCGCCATCACGTCCGCATCCGATGCCCAATAAGCCACTTCCGTGAGGGTATCCAGCGATGCGGAATCCTCCAGGACATGAACTAAGTGAGCCACATCGAGAACATCGGGATCACAAAAAGACAGCGCTGTATGCGCTGAATCCTGTGACATCAGCAATTCCACCGCCTCTTGCCCAGCAGCTGAGGTGTCAGCTGCTGGGCACGTGCGGCTCAATAAAAAACGCAGGTCAGTGCCATCGAGGTTGAGGATGAAATCCTCATACCTAGGGCGTACCGAGTAATCGACGTTGCGTTCCATAGCCCACCATTATGCCCGGTCGCCGTGCTAAGACAAAGGCTGCACCCCGCTGCCACATATTCAGCCTTTCATCGAAGTTCGGCAGACCTCTGTCCGGTCTACTCGTGGTCGGGGTTCTCCTCACCCCAAAACACACGATTGACGACACGGCTGGAGTGACGAGTTAGACGCAAATAGTGCTCAATAAAACCGTTGGAATCCGATGCCTCCCACCCCGCCGCACCGGCGACCTGAGTCAACTGACGCCCCGGCTGTGGCAGCTGATCCGTGCGCTTACCACGGGTGAGCACCAGCGCGTTACGAGCATTCGTCGCCATCAACCAGGCATCCCGAAGTGCGTCGGTATCCTCCGCATCTAGAATTCCGCGGTCTTTCAGCACTTCCAGACACTCCAACGTCGAAGTGTTGTGCAACTCCGGCACCTCGTGGGCATGCAGCATGGTTAGCAGCTGCACAGTCCATTCAATATCGGTCAGTGCACCGGAACCGAGTTTGGTGTGGGTACGCCGATCAGCTCCGCGAGGCAGCCGCTCGGAATCAACACGCGCCTTCATACGACGGACATCGCGGACCATCTTAGCATCAGCTCCGCCCTGTGGGTACCTCAGCGGATCGATGGCCTTAAGGAAGCGGGTGCCCAGGTCTTTGTCGCCGGCAATCCAGGTAGCCCGTAGCAGTGCCTGAATCTCCCAGGTTTCACCCCAGCGCTCGTAGTAGGTCACATAGGAATCCAGGGTCCTGACAATCGGGCCCGAGCGTCCTTCTGGGCGCAGGTCCACGTCGACCTCCAATGGCGGGTCCTGGCTTGGCTTTGCCAGCCGACGACGCAACGAGTCACAAATCCTGGTTGCCCACTTGACCGCCTCGGAATCGTCGACAAGCGGCGCTCCATCGGCGTCCTTGCGGGGTTCACAGATGAACATCACGTCGGCATCGGAGCCGTAGCCCAGTTCAGCACCGCCGAGTCGCCCCATACCGATTACGGAGATAACGCCCGGGACCTCCGAGTCAGGATGCTCCAGCGACCACGCACGGATTTCGGCGGCCAGGGCAGCTTCGAGCACGTTGTCCCACACCATCGACAGAGAGTGACAGACCTCTTGCACATCCATCAGTCCGAAAAGATCCGCGGAGGCAATTCGCGCGAGCTCTGCACGGCGCAACGCACGTGCCACACCAATGGCCTTAGCTGGACTGTTGTGTCGGGCAGCCGCTGCGACCAGCGCACGCCCGACTGCATCGGAGTCGGTATTCAGAAGCTTCGGCCCAGATGCACCGTCGCCGAACCGTTTAATTACGTCCGGCGCACTCATAATCAGATCAGACGCGTACGGCGAAGAACCGAGCACACGCATCAGCCGTTGGCCGACGACGCCCTCATCGCGCAGCGTACGCAGGAACCACGTTTCGTCGTGGAGCTTCTCAGAGAGCTTGCGATAATTGAGCAGACCCGCGTCGGGGTCTGGCGTCGACGATAGCCACTCCATCAGCGTCGGTAGCAGCATCGCCTGAATACGCGACTTGCGCGAGGTGCCCGCCGCCAGCGCAGAAAGATGCTCGTAGGCGCGATCCGGGTACTGATAGCCCAGCGCGGCCAGCTGGCGCTTTGCCGCATCGGCCGATAGCTGCAGGGTTCCAATGTCCTGCTCCACCACGGAGTTCAGCAGTGGACGGTAGAAAAGCTTGTTGTGCAGGGAGCGGATCTGTGAGCTGGCCAGTCGAACCTGCTTGGCCAGCGGTTTGCTGGCATCGGTGCCGCCCTCACCGACGATGCCAGAGGCGCGACCGAGCCACTGAAGAGCTTCGGTGTCGTCGTCGGCAGGCAACAAATGCGTCCGCCGCATCTTTTGCAGCTGCAGGCGGTGCTCCAGCAGACGGACGAACTCGTAGGCGTTAATCAGCGCGGCACCGTCTTCGCGACCGATATAGCCAGCCTCGACAAGTGCGTCGAGTGCCATCACAGTTGGCAGCACGCGGAGGCTATCGTCATAGCGACCGTGAACCAGCTGCAGCAGCTGCACCGCGAACTCGACATCCCGCAGACCACCGCGACCGAGTTTGAGCTCTCGGTAGCGAAGCTCTTCGGGGACGTTTTGGACCACGCGGGCGCGCATGCGCTGAACATCATCGACGAAGGATTCCCGCTGAGAGGCGGTCCACACCATCGGGGCCAGAGCATCGATGTATTCACGGCCCAGCTCGACATCGCCCGTCATCGGACGCGCCTTCAGTAACGCCTGGAACTCCCAGGTTTCGGCCCAACGTTTGTAGTAGGCGACGTGGGAATCCACGGTGCGTACGAGTGCACCCGACTTGCCCTCCGGGCGGAGATTCGCGTCGACCTCAAAGAAGCAGTGACAAGAAATCCGGATAAATTCGCTGGCCAAACGGGTGGCTCGGGCATCCGCCGGCTCTGCGACGAATATGACATCCACATCGGAGATGTAGTTCAGCTCTTCCGCACCGCACTTACCCATGGCGATTACGGCCAGGCGTGTTGAGACCGGCGACGAAGGAAAGACCTGTTGCACCGCGACAGAGAGCGCAGCCGTCAACGCCGCATCCGCCAAATCGCTAAGCGCCTCCGAGACCTGACGGAATGGGACTTGTGGCTGTCCCGGACGGCGAGGACCCCGTGGGTACGTGCCAGCCAAGTCGTAGCACGCAATACGCATGATCAAGTCGCGGTAGGCGCACTGCATCGCAACTTCGGCCTCACGGCCGGTTAGCTTCGCACGGTACAAACCGGGGCCTTCAAGCGTGGCGGGCGCAACGACGGGGTTGCGATACTCGGGATCCTCCTGCTTTTCCAGACTGGCCTCATCAGTGAGTTCGATGACCTCGGGCACAGCCCCGACGCTGGAGAGCATCTCGCGGAACATGTCTGCCTCAGTTGGAAACTCAGCTTGGAGCAGAACCCACTTTTCTGGGTGTGCAACCAGGTGATCGCCCAGTGCACTCGAGCCGCCGAGCAGCGCAAACATACGCGTACGTAGCGGCACCTGCTCGCGCATGGCTTCATCGAGACCGGACCAGGTGGCCCAGTTCTCCAGCTTTCCCTGCTGCTCCAGCTCGTCGAGAGCGCCTTTCAGCCGCACTAGCGCCATAAGCGCCAGCTTGGGGTCGCTGGCTCCGGCAAGACCCCACAACAGATGTAGGGACTCCTCGTTGTACCACCCCAAATCTTCCAGGTCAGCCCGCGTCCGATCGTCGTTACGCAAGCCCAGCGCTGCGGGCCGCGGCACTGATTGGCGAGATGTGCGAGGTCGATTCATCACCATTGAAACTGGTCACCCAAAAAAACAAATTAAAGACGAAAAAGGAAGGGGGGGCGGTACGGGGAAACTAGTAATCCAGAGTTGTGCGCAGCTCCCACTGCGTCACCTGACGCTGGAACTCGCGCCACTCGCGCCACTTATTGAGCAGGAAGAACTCGTAGACATGGTCACCGAGAGCATCGGCCACCAGATCGGAGCGTTCCATCTCCTGCAGCGCCACCTCCAGGGATGTCGGCAAATCGCGGTAGCCCATCGCACGTCGTTCCCGCTTGGTCAACTCGGAGATGTTGTCCTCTGCCTGCTCCGGAAGCTGGTAACCCTCCTTAATTCCCTTCAAACCAGCGGCCAAAATCACCGAGTAAGCAAGATACGGGTTACAGGCCGAGTCCAAGGAACGAATTTCCACCCGGCGCGAATGTGCCTTACCCGGTGAGTACATGGGCACACGCACGAGAGCCGAGCGGTTGGCCATGCCCCATGTCGCGGACGTCGGAGCCTCATCGCCAAATGCCGTGCGCTTGTAGGAGTTGACCCACTGATTGGTCACAGCGGAAATTTCGCTGGCGTGAGTCAGAATGCCGGCAATGAAACCCTTTGCGGTGTCGGAGAGCTGGTTTTCATCATCCGGGTCGTGGAATGCATTAGTGTCCCCTTCAAAGAGGGAAATATGAGTGTGCATGCCATTGCCCGGCAAATCCTGGAAAGGTTTCGGCATGAATGTCGCCTGCACACCATTTTTCATTGCAATCTGCTTAATGATGTAGCGGAAAGACATCACGTTATCCGCCATAGTCAGCGGGTCAGCGTAGCGCAGATCGATTTCCTGCTGGCCCGGCGCGTTTTCGTGATGGGAGAACTCCACAGGGATTCCCATGTCTTCCAACACCGTGATCGCTTCTTGGCGAAAGCGCGGTGCGCGGTCGTAGACCGCCTGGTCAAAGTAACCGCCATTGTCCGTTGGCACCGGCGGCTTTCCATCAGTAGCCAGACTCTCTACGAGGAAAAACTCAATCTCCGGGTGGATGAACGCGTGGAAGCCCTCGTCGGCAAGCGCCTTAATCTGGCGGCGCAGCACCTGGCGTGGATCTGCCCACGACGGCTGCCCGTCGGGCATGACAATGTCGCAGAACATGCGCGCGGACGTGATTGTGTCTTCTTTATGTAGGCGCGGCATGACCTGGAACGTCGAGGGATCCGGCTGCGCAATGGTGTCAGCCTCGGAGACGCGGGAAAAGCCCTCTACCGCGGAGCCATCGAAACCGATGCCCTCTTCGAAAGAACCCTCGAGCTCAGCCGGTGCGACGGCAACGGATTTCAGATACCCCAAAATATCGGTAAACCAGAGGCGGATATAACGGATATCTTGCTCTTCGATTGCGCGGAGGACGAATTCCTGCTGACTGTTCATACTTTCCAACGTTACCCAGGTGCCCGGATTCGCGGTACACATTTTGACCATCCGGCGTGGCTAGCCAACTGCCGCGCCCGTGTCATAACCGCTGCCCTCGTGGCCTCGAATTGCGGGTGACTATGGCATGCTCTATTGACATGAGCGGAAAAAAGATTCGTCTGAATAATCTGGCCGAATGGAAGGCTGAGTCTCGCCCCTGGGCAATGCTGACTTGCTACGACTACTCCACCGCGCGCGCTTTTTCCGCCGCCGGTGTCGAGCTGCTGTTGGTCGGCGACTCTGCAGCAAACGTTGTCTACGGCTACGACACCACCACCGAGATCTCGCTGGAAGAAATGATCCCGCTTGCGCGCGGTGTCGTCCGGGGCGCTGGCAACGCACTTGTTGTTGCCGATCTACCCTTCGGCACTTACGAGGCCTCCGATGAGCAGGCCGTGCTGTCCGCCGCGAAGATGATGCGCGAAACCGGCGCACACATGATCAAGATCGAAGGTGGCGTTCGTATCGCTCCGCGCATCCGTGCGCTGGTCAACGCCGGCATTCCGGTCATGGCGCACATCGGTTTCACCCCGCAGTCCGTCAACGCGCTGTCCGGATTCAAGGTACAGGGGCGCGGTGCGGGGGCGGAACAGCTGCGTGCCGACGCCCATGCGGTAGCCGATGCTGGTGCCGCGGCCGTGGTCCTTGAGATGGTGCCTGCGGATCTGGCCACCGAGATTACCCGTGAGCTATCCATCCCAACCTGTGGCATTGGCGCTGGTAACCAGTGCGATGGCCAGGTTCTCGTCTGGCAGGATGCCTTTGCAGTTCCGGCCGATGGCCGCAGGCCGTCGTTTAGTTCGGTGTTCGAAGAGGTCGGCGAGATGCTGACCAAGGGAGCGAAGCAGTATGTCGACCAGGTGCACTCCCGCGAGTTCCCTACTGAGGCGCAGAACTTTTCGGGTTAGCTCTTCGATTCGGGGGTAGAATTAGTGGTTATGGCATCTAAGTCTGGTTCTAAGTCCAAAACTCCAACTGCGGCGTTGGAGGTGGAATCTAAGTTCTCAGCTACCCCAGAAGTGGTAGCCCCATCGTTCGATTTCGTTCCACAGGTTGGCTCCACCACCACTGAGGTGCGAAATCTCTCCGCGATTTACCTGGACACGGCGGACCTGCGTCTGACCCGGTCCAAGCACACTCTGCGTCGCCGAACGGGCGGCCCCGATGAGGGGTGGCATCTGAAGGCGCCGGGTACCGGCGGTCGCCTCGAATATGGCGTCGGCCTGGAAGAGGGCTCTGTTAACGGTGAAGGCCGCGATGCTGACTACATCGTGCCTACCGAGTTGCTTGCTCCCGTGCGCGCAATTGTGCGCAATCACCCGCTGCAACCAATCGCGCAGGTAGACAATGAGCGCCACGTCACCACGGTGTTTGCCCTCGATGGCACGCCCATGGCGGAGTTTGCGGATGATCACGTCACGGCGACTTCCTTCCTCGATGGCGGCGAAACCACTACCTGGCGTGAGTGGGAGATTGAGCTGCTCGGGGATTGGGCAAATCACCCGGACGGTAAGGCCGTAATGGCAGCGATGTCCAAGGTCGCTGAGGTGGCTGGCGCCGTGCCGTCGGAAAGCCCTTCGAAGTTGGCGACGGCGTTGGGTGACTCCATCGACTCCGCTCCCCTGCCGCCGGTTCCAGCGAAGCTGCCGAAGGGCACTCCGGGGCGCACTGTGGTCGATGCGCTGGCCGCTAACGTGGCCAAGATGGTCGAGTACGACCCGAAGGTACGCCGCGATGAGTTTGACTCGGTGCATCAGATGCGCGTCGCCACTCGTGAGCTACGCAGTCACATGCAGACCTTCCACGGCATTGTTGTGGGCGATAAGGTCGCTGAGCTGGAAAGCAACCTCAAGCAGCTGGCGGGTGTTCTCGGCGTGGCTCGTGACGCTGAGGTCGTCGCTATGCGCTGGGAAGAGCTGCTGGCCAATCGCGAAAGCGCCGCTTTGGGCGAGGAGCTGCGCGCGAACCTTGTCGAGGATGTCCAGAAGGACTACGAGCGCGCCCATCACCGCGTTATTCTCGCGCTGAATTCCGGCGAGTACCTGCAACTTCTCGACGATCTCGATGAGTTCCTCGCCAATCCGCCAATTGCCGCAAATGCGGACGAGGCCGAGGCTGGGGAAAAGAAGTCTAAGAAGAAGGATGATTCGCTTGTCGACGGAGCGGAGAACGCAGACTCCGAGGATACGTCGGCAGCTGGTTCCGAGGTCGCGGCTGAGGCTGATACTGCAGCCGCCGATGCAGCAGCTTCCACAACCTCAGACAAGGCCGCACCGGAGAAGGTAGCGGCCCCGAAGGAACTCGACACCACTGCGGTGCTGCTCGATCACCTGCGCAGCGCGTTTTCGAAGTTCCGTCGTCGCCACAACCTGGTACTCGATGGCCGAGAGGATGCTGACCTTCCAGAGGCAGATTTGGACGAGCGTTACCACGATGTCCGCAAGGCTGCGAAGAAGCTCCGCTACAGCGCGGAAGCTGCTCAGAACGCGGACCTGCCGACCGAGAAGCTCTATGCTGCCTGCAAGAACCTGCAGTCGGTTCTCGGTGACTTCCAGGACACCTGTACTGCGCGCGACTTCGTGCTGGCTCGCGCGAAGCGTGCCTCCCGTGCGGGCAGGGACACGTTCGGCTACGGCGTGCTTTACCAGATGGAGTACTACGACGGCCTGAAGGCCCTGACTGAGTACGACGATGCCGTGGCAAAGGTTTTCAAGGCCTTCCGCAAGATGGAAAAGAAGATTAAGAAGGGCAAGAAGGCCTAAAGGCAAAGCCTTATTTCTCAGCTACGCCCCAGTCGTCATCTTCTTCATCCCAGTCGTCGGCCGCCTTGTTGCGCTCGGCGACTTTTTCCATGGCAGCGCGGGCTTCCTCTTCGGAATCGTAGGGGCCCATTCGGTCGTCCCAACCGGTTTTCTTCCCCTGAAACACCGTGCCCGTCGACGGCTGGTAGTACCACTTACTGCTGTTGTCGCTCACGATTTTTCTCCTCTTCCACATCGAGAACATGTCGAGTTATCAAGCGGTTCTGCCACCGCCAACTCCACAGATAAGCAAACTTGCAGAGAGGCAACCATTTGACTGCCATGTGCGCTGCGGCGACATAAAATCCCAGTATATAGGTTTGTCACTGTCCCCCGACCCGGGTATTATCGACGGAATTGTTCACCTTAGAACACAAGCGTTGAACGCGAACACTGCACACCAGCACTATGAGTCCGATCTCTGGAGAGGTTTCACCCATGCCCGCCGCACCCGCTGTCGTAAACGACGTCTTCGATGCCGTCGGTTCAAATGCTTCAGTTGCATACGCCCCGGGTTCCATCAACCTGTTGGGTGAGGACTGCGCGTCCTCCGGCGGCATGCTCCTAGCCACCGCCATTCCGGCCTATGCTGCGGTCGGTATCGAGGAAATCGACGAGCAGCAGCTCATTGTCGTGTACAAGCGCGAAACTACCAAGATGGATTTCCCGGATAGCGTCCCCGCCGCTTTTTCTCAGGTGCCGACCGCTGTCGCGGCTGCCATTGTCGCATTGCAACACTCGCTGCATCTCGTTCCGCGCAACAGCAACGGCCTGAAGGTCACCATTGCCTCCACTATCGCGCCAGGTCGCGGTTTTGGAGAAATTCCGGCAATTCAGTGTGCCCTCGCACTGGCTCTCAACGCGCGTTTTGGCGACCGCGATGATGTGCCCACCCGCACGCGTATTGCCACCGCTATCCACGAGACCATGGTGCAGATTAAGGGACAGTCGTGGCCGCTGTACCCCTACACCACGGCACTGCGCAGCCGCCCGGACAGCCTGCTGTGCATCAACCACTCCGATGAGGCAGTCACGCAGACGGCGTTCCCGCAGTCGTTGGCGCTGACTGTCGCTTACTCCCCCGATGTCACCGGCGGTTCGCCCGACGAGGAGCGCTACGAGTTCTTCCAGCAAGCCTGCGCCGCTTTTGGCGTGCCGACTCTCGCTAGCCTCCCCGACTCACAGGAGCGGGTCGCGGACTGGGTGCGTGCTCGTCACGAGGTGCATCCGGACGACGAAGACATCCCCACCATCGGCCGTGCCATTCAGTGGCTTGACGAAGCCGACGCATCCTCCGACCGTGCCCGCGCAGTCATCGGCCACATCCGTCACAGCGATATTCAAGCAGCCATCGCAGGGGTTTCGCGCGATGTCAGTGAGCGTGGCTCCGCGCCGTCGGCAAGCTCTGTGCTGGGGCAGATTTCCGAGCTGACCGACACTATTGACTGCGAGAAGATTGCCCGTTGTGCGCCATGCCCGGGTGCGTCGCTGGTGATGTGGTCCCACGTCGACGACGCCGATCGGATTGCCTCCGCGCTTAACGACGGCGGTTCCGAGACCATCCGTGTGGAGAACACTGCGGCCGGCGCGGTGGTCGAGTAATGAAGCTTGTGTGAACGAGTCGGCCTATGAGCCGGATTCTGTCCCTCGGCGCTCCTTTCGGAAAGCGCCGGGTGGCGATCATCCATCTCGGTCTGCCATTGCTGACAGCCTGAAGCAGCACACCCGCGAGTATCGGACGGGCAGCCCTCAAACACTCGCGCACGCGCACGACGAAGCATGCGCGATTTTGCCTTGCTCCTGGTGGGGTTTACCTAGCCGGTGCAATCACTTGCCCCGCTGGTGCGCTCTTACCGCACCTTTTCACCCTCACCGAATCTCCACAGCTTTACGTCAAAGACATCGGCTGTGCGCCCGGCGGTCTATTTTCTGTGGCACTATTCCCGCAGGTCACCCTGGGTTGCTGTTAGCAACCACCATGCCCAGTGGAGTCCGGACTTTCCTCGACAGCGGCCTGGACACACTCTGTAAAAGAGGCGTCCGGTTCCGTTAACTGCCGCGATCACCCGGCCGGCTCGCTCGAATGGTTAGTGTACCCGCCACAACCGCAATTCAAATAACCCGCCGTGCTCGGCTGCTAACCACGCAGGTAGCTGGTGTCGTTAATCAGCCGCACTGATGTCGGCCCATCTGCGTAGAACTCCGCGATGGAGAGGCTGGCCAGGTCCAAGTGCAGGCGAGTGAAGATTTCAAAGCCGCAGCCGAGCCCCTGGCGCAGCAGCGACTTGATTGGCGTGACATGGCTGACTACCAGCACATCCGAGGCACCGAATTGTTGAGCGATGCGCTCACGCGCGGCGCTCACTCGGCTATCGACCGTGCGGAAATCCTCCCCCTCCGGTGGCGCCACGGCCGGATCCGCAAGCCAGGAACTGTGCAGCTCAGGGGTGGCGTTGTGAGCCTCGGAGAAAGTCATGCCCTCCCACTGCCCAAAGTCGGTCTCGCGCAGATCCTCTTCAAGGTGGATGTCCAGCCCGAGCGCTTTGGCTGCCGCCTCTGCTGTCTGCTGTGCACGACGCTGTGGAGAGGCCACAATCGCCGAGAAACTCATGTTGCCGCTATCGACCAGCGCCGCCAGGTGACGTGCTGCCACTTCCGCTTGCTGTCTGCCCACCTCTGTCAGGTCGGGGTTCGAACGGCTTCCCGAGTACTCCCGGCGAATCGACATTGGCGACTGCCCATGGCGCAGCAGCACCAACCGCGTGGGATCCGTAGTCGCCCCCGTCCAGCCCGGCGCGCTATCGCGCTTGTCTGCAGCCTGGCTCATCTACTTGCCTTTCACCGCTCCCAGCGTTTCCGCACGCACAATCATCGCGCCGCATTCAGGACAGAACGTCACTTCTTCCGGCGCGAGCGTGGTGAATTCATGCACGGTTCCGACATCGAGCTCCATGAAGCAGGATCCGCAGGTGCGTCCGTTCAGGCGTGCAACGGGGATGCCGTTAGCAAGCGCTAGACGACGGTAAAGCTTGGCTGCCGAACCATCAATAAGCTTGTCAGCCTCTTCGATTCGGGTCTCAGCGATGGAAATGCGCGCAATGAGGTCAACCTCGGCGTCGTTAAGCCTTTGCTTGGCAGCGACGATGTCATCGTGCGCCTCATCGGCGTCGTATTCGTGCTCAGCGTCGACCTGATAGGCCTCCTGCATGCGCTCATACTGCTGGAGTTCCTGTTCAGCGCGTTCGCGGCGCCGCTTGGTGGAGCGCAGGTCGTGTTCGAGGTCACGGCGCGTGGATGCGTCTTCTGCGGCACCGAGCGACAGACGGTCTGCCTTTTCGCGGGCCTTCAGCTTGTTGATGTCCGATTCCAGCTTGGCAATATCGCGGCCGATATCGGAGGCGCTGAGCTTGGAGCGCGCTGCCTCACTGGCCTGACGGCTGTGCTTTTTGCGCAGCTCCTGCAACTCGGCACGCTCGGGCAGAACGTTCTGGCGGGCGGTGAGCCCATCCAACAGAGTTTGGTTTTCCGCCTTTTCCAACATCGCCACTTGGATTTGTGGACTAAGCCTCATGGTCTTCACTTCCTTGCCTGTGTCGACGATTCTGCCACTGTCCAGGGATCGGTGCGCACCTCAAGGACCTCGGTCGCGACCCCGAGCCTCTCGGCCAGCATGTCTGCGGCCTGGTAGCACCAGGGGAACTCGCTGGCCCAGTGAGCCGTGTCCACCACGCAGAAGTCCGCGGTCCGCAGTGTCTCATCGACAGGATGATGCCGCAGGTCAGAGGTAACGAACGCATCGACGCCCATCTTTGCCACAGTGTCCAGGAAAGAGTCACCTGAACCAGATGCGACGGCAACCGTGCGAATCATCCGCTCCGGATCGCCTGCGCCACGCACGCCCCATGCCGTTGCGGGCAGGCGCTCAGCCACACGGGCGACGAAGTCCTTAAATGGCATCGGCGTATCCAGCGTGCCCACTCGTCCAATGCCCACAGCCTGCTGCGGATCCAAGCCGGTAGCCTGATTGTCCACGATGTCGAAGGCAGGCTCCTCATACGGATGCGCCGCAACGAGAGCCTTGACAATCGCCGCGCGCACGGACCGTGGCGCGACCATCTCCAGGCGTACTTCCTCGACATACTCAATCTGCCCCTCGGCACCGATGAAGGGATTCGCCCCGCTCAGCGGGCGGAACTGGCCGCGGCCGTTAATGCGAAACGCACAGCTGTCGTAGTCGCCGATAGTGCCCGCGCCCGCCTCAAACATGGCTTGCGCGACCTTATCGACGTGATCTGCCGGAACCTTCACTGTCCAGGTATCCAAGCCGGGAGCCGGCTGCGGAGCTAGCGGCGCACCCGGTTCAACTCCGAGCACCGTGGCCAACTGGTCGTTGACACCCGGTCGGGCGCTGTCAGCGTTGGTGTGCGCTGCAAAAAGAGCTACACCTGCCCGAATCAGCTTATGAATAATCCGACCCTTCGGTGTATCCGCCGCCACGGAATTCACACCACGCAGAAGCAGCGGATGGTGCACAACGAGCATCTGAGCACCGGAGGCAATCGCGCGATCTGCAACCTCGTCAGTGCAGTCCAGCGCCAACGCGATGCGACGCACCTCATCCTGCGGGTCACCGCAGATCAGGCCAACTTTATCCCAGCTCTCCGCCAGTGCCGGCGGGTAGGCCGCGTCCATCGCCGCACGCACGTCGGCAACGGTCACCACCGTGTTATTGCCCTCGGCACGGGTCTGCGCAGAGTCCGTCATACATCCATCCCTTCAACATGCATTTCTCTCCAGCTTCTCTTCCAGCGTAGTGAACTCTGCCCCGACCCATCAGTTCTGCGACAGCAAATCCGCTACTTCCGCAATGAGCCGCCGCACACTTGTCTCGTCTCGCACAGCCAGCCGCCACCACGAACCGTCCAAACCGGCGAAGGTGTCGCAACGCCGCACGGCTACTCCACGCGCAGCGAGCCGCTGTCTCAGACGCTCGTGCTTGACGACGTCAACCTCCGCAGCGCCCGGACCATCATGCGTGCTCAGGGCAACCCCCGGGCGTGCCAGCACAAAGGGAGCCTTGGAATCCAACACCTGCCAGCCGGCGGCTACTAACAGCTGTGTCATAGCCTCGCGCTGCTGACCAATCTCAGCGCGGATTTGTGGCAACAGCTCTGCCTCGCGACGCGCGATTGCCGCCATAGCGGTAAGTTGCAGCGTGCCCAGTGGCCAGTGCGGACGCAGTCGCCCCAACTTCGCCAGGAGCTCAGGGGTTCCCAGTGCGTAACCACAGCGCAGGCCTGCGATTGCCCAGGTCTTAGTCATGCTGCGGAAAACGATGACATTATCGGGGATGCTGTTCGCTTCCCCCGGCCTGCAATCGGCTAACGAGCACCGCCGAATAATCTCACCATCGGCGACGTCCATAAATGCCTCATCCACGACCAAGATCCCACAACGGCTGGCGAGCCCCCGCAGGTCATCCGCTGAATGAGCAACGCCGGTGGGGTTAGTCGGATTGCCGATGATGACCATCCGACCGTCAAGCTGCTGGGAATGCGGGAAGGAGGCGTTCTCGTGGACGTCGGCAAGCGTAGGCGTGAGCGTGTACGGCGACGGCAGTACCAGCGAATCCACCCCGACTCCCGCGGCGTGGAACGCGGCTTCAGGTTCGGTGAACTGCGGCTGGACAATGGTGGCGGGCAAGCCCAGGTGTGGCAAGAGCGAAAAGCCCTCGGCGACGCCGTGGAGAAGCAGTACCTCGTCGGCGCTGCGATTGTGGTTGGCGGCAATGGCAGCGCGGACGTCGGCATCGAGCTGCGCAGACGGATACGCGGCAACTTCTCCGAGGGACGTGGCCAGCGAGTCCTGCAGCCACTGCGGTGTGGTGCCGTGAACATTGACGGCAAAGTCCAGGTCAGCGCCATGGGCGGCCTGATCGCCGTGATAGCGCAGCGGGTCGTCTAACATGCCATCCAGCCTAATGACCTTTTAGGATGAACAATATGTCCACTGGCCATCGCCCCACTGTCCTTATTGATGTCGACGGCACCATCGCCGATTCTCTCCCCGCAATCGCACATGGGTTCCGCCTTGCATTGAAGGCAATTGACCACCCACTTCCGCCCGAGAGCTTTATCAACACGATCCCCGGCCCGCCAATGGTGGAGACACTCGCATCCCTCGGACTTTCCGACGAACAAGTCGACCGAGCCTTCGCTGTGTATATGGAGCATCAACACGCCGGTGCTTGGCAGCGTGCCGAGATGTTCCCCGGCTGGCCGGAGCTCCTGCGCGATTGGCGGGCAGCTGGTGTCCAACTAGCCACTGCGACTTCCAAGGGCGAGTACTTCGCCCGCAAGACCCTGGACAATTTCGGGCTTCTCGACGCCTTTGACTTCATCGGCGCCGCCAGCGACGACGGCTCACGACAGACAAAGACTGAGGTCATTGAGTACACGCTCAAGGAGTTGGGCATTGAAACCGATGAAGCAGCGCGCCCGCGTGGTTCGGCCGTAATGGTTGGCGATCGCATCCATGATTTTGAGGGCGCCGCACAGTTCGGTATCCCCGCTATCGCTGTTAAATGGGGCTACGGCTCGGAATCTGAGTGGGCATCGGCTGCGGCGGTGGCGTCCTCGCCTGGGGACCTGAATCGTGTTGTGCGGGAAATGTTGTATCTTTAAGACTCGTCAACGATTAGTGACAATCCTATTTTTATTTTCCGAGAAGTTTGGTTTTGCCTATTATGCTTATGAACTCGTCGCATCGTACTGAGTCCGTGTACGTCGTGTTTGTCTGCTCCGGAAATATCTGCCGCTCCCCCATGGCTGAAATCATCGTCCGTGACGCGGTTGAAGCCAATGCGCTTGCCGACGATGTCCTGCTCGCCTCCTGCGGAATCGGCGGCTGGCATGTCGGCGAACCCGCCGACGAGCGAGCGCAAGCCGAGCTGGAAAATGCTGGCTACGATCCGAACCACACCGCGGCACAGCTGGGCGATGAGCACATGGATGCAACGCTTTTCATCGCCATGGATGAATCGCACATCAATGGTCTACTCCACGCTGGCGTGCCAAAAGAGAAGATTCGCCTGATGCGTTCCTTCGACCCGGCATCCCCGAAGGGGGCCGTCGTGGCCGATCCTTACTACGGAGGTCCGGAGGGATTCGTCCGCACTCGAAACGAAATTGAGGCCGCGACGCCGGGAATCATCGCATGGTTGCGTGAGACTCTGGCGCTGGCCTCTGAGCGCTAAGGTTTCAAAACAACCTTTTCTTTTGTTTTGCTGGCATTGCCCCGGTTTCGAAACGCCCAAATCTTATTCAAGATGAAGTTAGCGGGCGTGCCCAAAATAACGCCGATAAGGTTTGCCCAGTAGAGGCGGTTTCTAAAGCCGGTGGAGTCGTCGAAAATATCCACCGGCAGTGCCAGCGGCGAGGTGGGGTTAGTCAGCAGCGTGATGACAACCAGGTTCACAATCAGCGCTGAGATACCTGCAAATAAAAACGGGAAGAACTGCCTAAACCAGTTCGGGCGATTGTCAGTTCGGAAGGTCCAGGACCGGTTGAGCTGGAAGTTCCAGATGTTAGCCACGACAAACGCCAGAGTTGCATAGACGTGGGAGTAACGGATATTCCACCGCGTTCCGAACAGGTTCATAAACACGTCATGCTCATTGGTGCCCAGACTGAGGCCCAACTTGCGGGCAATAATCACGACAATCAGGTTGACAACCACACCTGTGCCGCCGACCAGACCGAACTTGATGAACTGGCGCGAGACTGTGCTGAAGCGGCGTGAAGGCGAAGATTTCGCTGTTTGCGTGCCCACCACGACACCTCTCTTTCCATCTATCCCCGGGTAGATTCCCCGTCAAATACGCTCAAACAACTTTACCCGAAGTTCACTCAATCTCCGCACCGCCAACCACCAGCCGCTCTAGTGCCATCCACACCACCGGGTAAGCTCAATGAATGTGTTTAAGAATGTGCGCCAGTTTCTGACCCCTGGATGGGTTCTCACTGCCATTGTCGCCATTGCGTTTTCCTATCTCGCATTTACTGTTCTGGCTCCGTGGCAGTTGGGTAAGAACACCGCGACGCAGCATCGCAATCAGCAGCTTGAGCACTCATTCGAGCTCGACCCCGTAGATGTCAATGAGCTAATGCCCAAGGGCAAAGGATTCGTCGAGGGCAACGAATGGCGTCGCGTTACCGCCACCGGGTCCTTCCTGCCGGATACACGCGTGCTATTGCGTAACCGTCCGGTCAATGGAGCCCCCGCCGTCCAGGTACTCGATGTCTTCGTCGCTAACAATGGCGAAAACTACCTGGTCAACCGCGGCTTTGTACGCCCGACAGACTCCAGCACCCCCAATGTTGAGCCAGCCCCGAAGGGCACCTTGACTATCTCGGCCTTTACCCGCCGAAACGAGATTCCCGCCGAGACCGCCCCAATCCCCGGCACCCCGCCGCAGGTCTACGGAATCAACACCAAGGAAGTGTCCGAGCTAGTCGACACCGAACTCAACCCCGATTGGCTTCAGCTCTCGGACAAATCCGATGCCGTCATCGAGGCCATTCCACTGCCCACTCTGGAGTCCGGCCCCTACCTCTCCTACGGCATTCAGTGGATCTTCTTCGGCGCTCTCGTACCGCTGGCCGTCGTCTGGTTCATTCGTGCTGAAATCGTCGAGCGCAGACGAGACCGCGCGGAGCAAGAGGAGATGGCTAAGAACCTCCGCGATGCCGAAGCCGCGGAACCAGTAGATGACGCTGATGACTCTGAGGACGCAACACCCGAATCGGACGATGCCACCACTCCCACTCCTCCGCAGGCTAAGTCCGAAGAGGATCGCGCCGCCGAGCTGCACCGCCAGCGCATGGCGCAACGCTACGGCAACACTGGCCACCGCGCCGCAGGTTACCGCGACAACCGATACGACGAACGCTTCTAGCTCGCAGCTCGCGCCTTCGCGTGCCGGACGCATCCGGCCACAACCACAGCTCCCGCACAGCTGAGCGCAACAATATTTTGCACTCGCTTGCTCAGCTCAGCCGCACGCCGAACATCTGCCACCGCAGGTCTCCGACCACTGCCCAGCACTGGGCGCATCTCCACACCGCTGGGATACACCGTCTTACCACCCAGCTGCAGCCCCAGCGCGCCTGCAGCGCTCGCCTCCACGACGCCTGCGTTCGGGCTTGGGTGGTTGCCGGCGTCTCGTCGCCACGCTGCCAATGCTTGACGACGATCCGGACCTGCAACCACAGTTGCGACAGCTGTAAGTCTCGCGGGGAGGAACCCGGCGACGTCGTCAAGCCGTGCACTAGCCCACCCGAACTGGCGATAGCGAGCGTTGCGGTACCCCACCATCGCGTCGAGGGTATTGGCCGCTCGATGAGCGACCACACCAGGAGCTCCTGCAATGGCACCCCACATGAGAGTGCCGGTGACGGCGTCGGAGGTGTTTTCGGCGAGCGATTCAACGGTGGCTCGGGCGATGCCATCAGCGTCGAGGGATTCCGGATCACGCGAGCACAGCCACGGCACTAGCGCACGAGCGGCATTGATGTCGCCGGAGGTGAGTCGGTCGGCCATGCGTTCACCAGTGCGGCGAAGAGTGGTGCCACCAAGCGACGCCCACGTGACAGCAGCCAGCGTGAGGCTCGGAGCAACTGTGCTGGCCGCAGCGGTTAGCGCTACCGGTGTGGCCACGGCGATGGTGGTGAAAGCTACACCGCACCCTTTGGAGTCGGCGTAGATTCGGCGCTCAAGCTTGCTGACAGCCTGCCCGTAGAGGGCCACCGGATGGTGATTGGTGGGATCTGCGAAAATGCGGTCAAGCGCATATCCTGCAGCGATGACTGCACCGCGTCGCCAGAGGCGTCGACTTCTGGCTTTTATACGCAATTTAATCGAACTGTCCCTGCAGAACGGCTACGACATCGAGCGGAGTGACATGTGCTGCCGGATGACGGTGCGAAGATGCAGCCATCAAGGTGTAATCACAGGTGTGCCGGATACCGAGTAGGTGCCCAAACTCGTGTGCAAGCGTGCTGCGAATTGCATCAGGATAGAGTGTGGAAGTAACGAAAACCGTCATTTCTTTACTAATTTCCGATGCAGAAGCCAAAACGTGCGAGTTCGGCTTAGGCACGTAGCGAACGCTCACGGTATCCGAATCAGCTTTGTCTTTGGTCACTTCCCGGAGCACGACCTTGCCACCGAGCTTTTCATTCCACTCTTGGGCAGCAGCGTCCAGCTGCGCGCGGTACGGAAAGTCTGGAGCAACAACGTAGTCCAGGGTGCCGTCGGCAAGGTAGGAAGGCATCTTGTCGGAGAGATGGAGAATCGATGGATCCTCCACCGGCTCGCCTGCATTTGCGGCTTTGACCATTGCCTTACAGGTGGCAGCGTCGATTACTGGTTTACCGTCTCCTCCAATTGCGTAGGCCTGTGGGCCCGCAAGTAGAGATCCGGCAACAATGATGGTTACTAGCGATTTGGTAAAACGCACAGACCGGGAGTTTAGCACAAACAAAAATCCGCCCGGTTTCTCCATTACGAGAATCCGGACGGATTATGACTGTGCGGCGAGAGGGTTTCGAACCCCCGACCGCTGGTGTGTAAAACCAGAGCTCTACCGCTGAGCTATCGCCGCGCTGCTGCGAAACTTTAACACACGGCAAACATAGATTGCCAATTTCGCACTACACACAGCGTTTATCCAGTTTATTTAAGCAGACTTTCTCAACGACGACAGCCCGCCTCACGGCAGCCCTACCCAGCAACAGCTCAGCTAGTGGCCAAATTTAGCTGATTAGCTAAAGCCAATCAGCTAGAACCGGCTAGCTAGAGCGCTGCACCAGGCAATTGCCCTGCCAATCCCCCAGACGAAGCGCCGAGGTATTGGAGAAACCAGCAAGCTGTGCGGACTCATCAATCACGCCAGGATCAATGGCACCCGGCTGACCAGCACCCGGCGTGAGCAACCAAACGCGGCCTTCATCCTCCAAAGGGCGGGAAGCATCCACAAGACCATCGACCAAGTCGCCGTCTTCTTCACGCCACCACAGCAATACGACGTCGACAACCTCATCCGTGTCTTCGTCGAGCAGGTCTGCATCCAGGAAATTCTCGACCGACTCACTGATTGCTGAGTCACAGTCCGTATCCCAGCCAACCTCCTGGACTAGCTGACCTTCCTTGATGCCGAGCCTGCTCGCATATTCATGAGCAGCGCCTGTGGCGTTGACCACTTCCCTTTTCCTCCTCTAGAAAAAATATTCAGCTCGATTTTTCGAGCTATGTGGGGAAATTTTACCGCTCAAATACATTTTTCACAGCTGCAAAATAAGAATTTCCCCAAAAAGGTGCAGTTTTCGCAGTGTTCTTCGCAATGTTCGTCGTAAAGCGGAGCGGATTGTTCGGTGAAAGCGTGTGCAAGAAACGGCTAGGGGCACAACAAACGATTCAGACGTAGAGTGGAGAAAAATAACCTTTGCCTTTCCTTCAGGGACTGAAAGGAGCTCACAATGTCCGATACCTCGTCGGGTACGCCACAAGCCCACTCTGATGAGTCAAACTTTGCCCTTATCCGTGATGGGGTCGCCTCCTATCTCACGGATGCAGATCCTGAAGAGACCAAGGAGTGGCTTGAGTCTCTCGACGGACTGTTAGAAGAGGCAGGTCCGGAGCGCGCACGTTTCCTCATGCTGCGGCTGCTGGAACGTGCCACGGCAAAGCGCGTGGCTCTACCGCCGCTGACCTCGACAGACCTCGTCAACACCATCCCAACTGAGATGGAGCCAGAATTCCCAGGCGATGAGGACATTGAGCGCCGCTACCGCAAGTGGATTCGCTGGAATGCGGCAATTATGGTCCATCGCGCACAGCGTCCGGGTATCGGCGTGGGCGGACATATCTCCACCTATGCGGGCGCCGCACCGCTTTACGAGGTCGGCTTTAACCACTTCTTCCGCGGCAAAAACCACCCAGGCGGCGGTGACCACGTCTTCTTCCAGGGCCACGCTTCGCCGGGTATGTACGCCCGCGCATTCCTAGAGGGGCGTCTGACCGAAGAGGACCTCGACGGTTTCCGTCAGGAAGTCTCCCTCGGCAAGAGCAAGGGCCTTCCCTCCTACCCGCACCCGCATGGCATGCCAGAATTCTGGGAGTTCCCGACGGTGTCCATGGGCCTTGGTCCGCTCAACGCCATCTACCAGGCACGCTTCAACCGCTACCTGCATGACCGCGGCATCAAGGACACCTCCCAGCAGCACGTTTGGGCCTTCCTCGGTGACGGCGAAATGGACGAGCCGGAATCTCGTGGCGCCATTCAGCATGCGGCGCTGAACAACCTGGATAACCTGACATTCGTCATTAACTGTAACCTGCAACGCCTCGACGGTCCGGTGCGCGGCAACACCAGCATCATCCAGGAGCTGGAGTCGTTCTTCCGCGGCGCTGGTTGGAATGTCATCAAGGTCGTTTGGGGCCGCGAGTGGGACGAGCTCTTCGCTAAGGACAAGGACGGCGCACTAGTCGACCTGATGAATAAGTTCTGCGATGGCGACTACCAGACGCTGAAGGCTAACAACGGCGCTTGGGTGCGCGAGCACTTCTTCGGCCGTGACCCGCGCACTGCCAAGCTGGTCGAGGACATGACCGACGAGGAGATTTGGAACCTCCGTCGCGGTGGCCACGACTACCGCAAGATTTACGCTGCCTACAAGAAAGCCTTGGAGACCAAGGATCAGCCGACCGTCATTCTGGCGCACACGGTTAAGGGCTATGGCCTCGGCCATAACTTCGAGGGCCGCAACGCGACCCACCAGATGAAGAAGCTGACGCTCGATGATCTGAAGCTTTTCCGCGATAACCAGCGCATTCCGATCTCCGACGAGGAGCTGGAGAAGGATCCCTACCTGCCGCCGTACTACAACCCGGGCACAGAGTCCGAGGAAGTGCAGTACATGCTGGAGCGCCGCAAGGAACTCGGCGGTTTCGTGCCGGAGCGTCGCACTAGCTACGAACCACTGACAACGCCAAAGCCGGAAACCCTGAAAAACCTCCTCAAGGGATCAGGTAAGCAAAAGGTTGCCACCACTATGGCGACGGTGCGTGTTTTCAGGGACCTGATGCGCGATAAGGATCTCAAGGACCGCTTCGTGCCTATCATCCCTGATGAGGCCCGCACCTTCGGCATGGACTCCTGGTTCCCGACGCTGAAGATCTACAACCCGCACGGCCAGAACTACACTCCGGTCGACCATGAACTGATGCTGTCCTACAAGGAAGCGAAGGACGGTCAGATTCTGCACGAGGGCATTTCCGAGGCGGGCTCTGTGGGGTCGTTTACCGCTGTCGGCTCGGCGTACGCCACCCATGGCGTGGCCATGATTCCGCTCTACATCTTCTACTCGATGTTCGGTTTCCAGCGCACGGCTGACTCCATCTGGGCTGCCGGTGACCAAATGTCCCGCGGCTTCCTACTCGGCGCCACCGCCGGTCGCACGACGCTGACAGGTGAAGGCCTGCAGCACATGGACGGTCACTCCCAGCTGCTGGCAGCTACGAACCCGTCCGTGGTCTCCTACGACCCAGCATTCGGCTACGAGATTGCTTACATCGTCTGCGACGGTATCGACCGCATGTATGGTCCGGAGCGCGGCGAAGATGTCATTTACTACCTGACTATCTACAATGAGCCGACTTCGCAGCCGGCTGTCCCAGAAGATCTCGATGTCGAGGGGCTGCTTGGCGGTATCTACCGCTTCCGCAAGGCTGAGGGCGACAAGCATGTCAACCTGCTGGCTTCCGGCATTGGCATGCAGGAGGCGCTGCGTGCCGCAGACATCCTGGAAGACTACGGCGTGGCTTCCTCGATTTACTCGGTGACCTCGTGGAATGAGCTGGCTCGCGATGGACACGAGCGTGACACTGAGCGTCTGCACAACCCGGCTGAAGAGGTCGAAGACGCCTTCGTTACCCGCCAGCTGTCCGACACCGATGGGCCATTCATCGCAGTGACTGACTTCCAGCGTGCGGTCCCGGAGCAGATTCGCAAGTGGGTTCCAGGTGACTACACCGTCCTCGGCACCGATGGCTACGGCTTCTCGGATACCCGTCCGGCCGCTCGCCGCTACTTCAACTCCGACGGCGAGTCAGTCGCTGTTGCGGCCCTGGCCGCACTGGCACGCGCTGGCAAGCTCGACAAGAGTGTCGCCCAGGAAGCAGCCGAAGAGCTGCAGATTACCAATCCAACCGCAACCGCTCAGGACGCTGAATAATGACCTCTAGCCTTGGAGATCAGCTCAGCGCCCTACTGGGCACACAGGTCACCGGAGCCGGTGACGCTGACGATGCCTCACCCAATGCAGCGAACGCGGGTTCGAAGAAGGGTTCCGCCGACGCTGACCTGCCCGCAGGTCTTCACGGAGAGGTCGCGGCAATCGTCAAAAAGATGGCTAACGACGAGGTGGAGTCCCTGGAGCTCTCCACTTCGCTGACCGACTACGGCTTTGACCGCTTGAGCGTCGTAGAGTTGGCCGTCCGCTGTGAGGAAGAGCTGGGAGTCCGCATTGAGGACGAGGATATTTCCTCGTTTAAGACCCTTGGCGATGTAGTTGACTACATCGCCGCCCGGCGCGGGTAGAGCTGCAGCACGTTAGCTGCCTCTACCCCACCGAAGTCTGCGTTGCCAGCGGTCGAGTTGCCGCTGGCACTGTCGGGCCCGGCAGGGGTGGACGTCGTAAAGCACTCTTCGGGGGCGTAGCCTGCCGTCATCATGCGCATCGGCTCTAGCACGCGGTCCCACGGCCCGCCGATGGCCGCGTCGAGGGCGCCTGCGATGTCGCCGCCGCGTGCCATGATGGAACGCAGCGCGTCTTCGTTGACCACGATGTTTCCGGCGGCATCGGTCTGTCCGGCGAAAGTCCCCAGCTGCGGGGTATGGCAGTAGCGCATGCCATCGATGGCGTAGCCGTCATCATCCACGGCTGGGTCTTGCGCCAGCTCGAAATAGAGGCGCGGCCACCTAGCCAGGTTGTCCACCAGTGTGGCGATGGTGTCAGCACTTGCAGTGAAAGGCACCTCGGCGCACAAAGTGGCATCCTGGTCGGTCGCACGCCAAATATCCCGGCCTGGCTTAGTGCCATCGGGCATGCTGAGTCGGGCCAGCGCCCACGTGATGTGTGGTTGCAGCGGCCCTGGCATGCTGTGAATCCACAGGACGCCTGAAAGTTGGGTGCGCATAGACGAAGGTCCTCGGAAAAGTTGCGGTCAATTGGTGTAAGACGAGATTCGTCTTCCCCTACGAACTCATCCAACGACACTTGCCACACTGCAGAAAAAGCACTGCGGTAAAACAACACTTCTGAGGTTTGCGTTGCACGTGTTTATGATTGTTATTTCCGAGACGGCTGCTGGCAACCCTCAAGTTGTCCTTAATCCCCCAGATGTGATTTAGCGCTGATACGAAAAATCGACGCCGCAAGCGACGCCGACTTAGCTCATATCCCCTTAATCTTTAGCGTGTTCTTCCAGTTCACGCCATAGTTCATCGTTGAAGTCAGTCCACAGCGGCTTTGCCCACTCCCCGAAAGCTCGGTCGGTCAAGGCGATCGCCGCCCGTCCGGTTGGACGATGCAGCCACAGAAACGTACCCGCCTGCCCGAAGTGGCCAGCGACGTCCTTGGGCATCGAAACACCAAACCACAGCCCCTGCTTGGAATCGGGGTGCCCGAAGATCTCAAAGCCCAGGCCCCAATCGGCCGGACGTTGCATACCATAGCCCGGCACCACACCATTGAGGCCCGGGAACTGCACCGTCAACGCTTCGGTCACGGTATCGGGATGCAGCAGAGTCGGGGCGAGAACCTCATCGACGAAGGCCATGAGATTAGCGACACTGCTGCGCGCGCCATGCCCTGCCGAGCCATCCAGTACGGAATCCGCCATCCCCAGCGGCTCAAACACGGCCTGGCGCAGGTATTCAGTAAACGGCATCTCTGCTTCCGCAGCGATGGCATCGGCGATGATGTCAAAGCCCGCGGAGGAGTAAATGCGTCGCTCCCCTGGTTCTTTTTCCAGCTCACGGCTGGCAAACCCCACCCCGCCGGCGTGTGCCAGAAGGTGACGCACGGTCGCGCCGTGACCGGGTGGCGTGAGCTCTTGGTCGAGCTCCACCGCGCCCTCTTCGACGGCCACAAGCATTCCCACGGCGGCTAGCAACTTGGTCACACTGGCGAGCTCAAAAACGCGACCGCTATCGCCGTGGGTGTGCCAACTGCCATCATCGGCACGCACGGCAGCCGCGACCGTGTCAACTGGCCACTGATCAACTTGCGCAAGAACAGAGGGCTTCCAAGAAGTCATGGTCTCAAGACTACGCAAGCGCGGCGGACGCGGACTTTTCGACGGACTCGGACTTCTCAGCAGGCGCGTCTGCAGCCTCGTCGTCCGACTCGTCGGCTGGCGACAGGTCGGCGTTGGCGCTGGCGTCCCACTCGTCCTTGTCCCAGATTCCCGCACGCTTTGCGACGACCAACGGGACCACGGCCTGACCGGTAACGTTCACCGCAGTGCGGCCCATATCCACAATCGGCTCGACAGCCAGCAGGAGGCCGACGCCGGCAAGTGGCAGGCCAAGGGTCGACAGGGTCAGGGTCAGCATGACGGTAGCGCCGGTGGTACCAGCAGTTGCAGCCGAACCAATAACGGAGACGAAGATGATGAGCAGGTAGTCCGTGAAGTCCAACGGCACACCGTAGAACTGCGAGACGAAGATAGCCGCGATAGCCGGGTAAATGGCGGCGCAACCATCCATCTTCGTGGTGGCGCCCAGCGGTACGGCGAAGGAGGCGTACTCATCCGGCACTGCCAGACGACGGGAGACAACGCGCTCAGTGACTGGCATGACGCCCATAGACGAACGGGTGAAGAAGCCGAGCGAGGTCACTGGCCAGACGCGACGGAAGAAGTCGATTGGGCTAATGCCATGAATCTTCAGCACAACTGGGTACACGACTGCAATGACCAGGAACAGGCCAACGTAAATAGCAATGGCGAACTTGCCCAGGCTGCCGAGCGCTTCCCAGCCATACTCAGCGACGGCGTGGCCGATGAGGGCTGCGGTACCAATCGGTGCCAGACGGATGACCCACCACAGGACCTTCTGCACGATGGTCAAAAGAGAGCCGGAAAACTCGATGAATGGCTCAGCCTTCGGGCCAACCTTCACTGCGGCGACACCGAAGACAATCGCGATGACCAGCAGCTGCAGGACGTTGAAGTTCAGCGATCCAGATACAGCACCGTCAGATTCGCTGATCTTCACGCCAAGGCCGAGGAAGTTCTGCGGGACAATGCTCTGCAGGAATCCCCACCAGGAGCCCACGGAACTCGGCTCTTGCGCTGCCGAGGCATCCACACCAGAGTTAACGCCCGGTTTGATGACCAAGCCCAGCACGATGGCGATGACCACCGATACAAAGGACGTAATGGCAAACCAAATCAGTGTCGAAACAGCCAGCTTGGCTGCACCTGCGACCTGACGCAGGTTGGCAATCGACACTACGACTGCGGTGACAACTAGTGGCGGGATGAGCAGCTTCAACAGCGTGACGTAGGTACTGCCGACCTCGTCGAGCGCTGTGCGCAGCGAGGAGTCATCGCCAGTACTGCGGGCCATGAAGCCCAAAATGAGACCAATAATCAGGCCATAGACAACTTGGGCACCGAAGCCGGTCGCCCATTTAAATTTATTCACTTTTCCTCCTGGAGTTTTATTTCTCTGAAAACACTTGTGCCGCGCCTTATGCCGTCTGACAAATGCGCGCGACGGGATCCGAGGCCGCTGAGCTCAGCCTCGAAGAGACAGGCGCAGCGAGGCGGAAGCCCCGAAGTGTTTAGCGACAGGAGGAAGTGGAGATTCGGCCGTAATCGAGCCAACGCCGCTTTGTGAGCATTTTCATGTTGGTCATTTCTATCTAGCAAGTCCGGTTAAGAGACAAACGATAAGACTGCCACGATTGATGTTGTGACACCAATTTCCAACACGGCCCCTCACCCGAATATTCCACATCGCTAATTCGATTTCTCAGCCTGCCTGCGCAACTGCAGTACCTTCAGCGAGCAGAGGAAGCCAATAGTCAACGCGCCGACAGCGGAATACAGCGCAAACTGCGTGGCATGTGCAAACGCATTTGTCAGCGGCACCAACACACCGTCGGGAGCACCCTGCGCACGCAGACCAATCAGCATCGAGCCAGCGGAATCCTTCAGCCCCTGCCCCATCTGCTCCAGGCCCGGCGACAGCTTCGCGATCTCGCGATCTAGCCCAATCGTCAGCGCCATACCACCGAGCGCAGCACCGAGCGCCGAACCAATCTGCCGAATTGTCGACTGCGTTGCCGATGCCTGCCCCGACAGCCGCACTGGAATATCGCCAAGCACCAACGAGGTCAGCTGCGCCGAAGCCAAACCAAGACCGAGACCGTAGACAATCAATGCAAATACAACGAGCCACAGTGGCAGATTAACGCGCTCTTCTGCCGCCAACTGCAGCGAACCAAAGACCTCGAGACCAAGGCCCACAATCACCACACCGGCCGGGGTAATCCGAGCTGCCAAATGACGCGCCATGGCACCTGCGAAGAACGCACCGAGAGCCATCGCTGCAAGAACCAGGCCGGTTGCGATCGTCGACAAGCCAATCGCCGACACCAAGTAGAGCGGCAGCACGAAGACCAGCGCGAACTCACCCACCGCGACGAGCATCGCCGTGGTATTCCCCCAGCTAAACGTGGCGTAGGAGAACATCGACACGTCCAACAGCGCAGAATCCGCGTTCTTCCGACGACGGTTTTCCCACAGCACGAAGGCGACAAGCACCACCGCACCAACCAAGAGCGTGACGACGGGTGCGGAGGGAAAAGCAAACCCTATCTTGGCGCCCTGAATGATGCCGAAGACCACGGCACCAAAGCCGATTCCAGACAGCACCAGCCCCAGGACATCGAAGCCACCCGCGCCATTGGTATCGCCTGCGGTGTTCGGCACCCAGCGCAGCGCAAGGACGAAAAGTACCACTGCGATGGGCACATTGACCCAAAAGATGGCTTCCCAACCAGCGAATTGCGTAAGCACACCACCCAGGAGTGGGCCGACTGCTGCCGCACCTGACATGACCGCGCCCCAAATGCCGAATGCGGTGGCACGATCTTTGTCACGGAATAGTGCGTTCACGCTGGACAGTGTTGATGGCAGAATGCACGCGCCACCAATGCCTTGGATGACGCGGGCAATGACCAGTGGCGCCAAGGCTGTGGAAAGTGCGGCCACGACGGAGCCGACCGTGAAGATGACCAGACCGACGAGGAAAAGTGTTCGGCGGCCGAAGCGGTCGCCGGCGCGGCCAGAGGTCAGGAGTAGTGCGGCGAAAACGACGGAGTAGATAGTGGTAATCCACTGCGCGCCGACGATGTCGAGCCCCAGCTCCGAAATGATGGTCGGCAATGAAACACCAACGATGGTGCCGTCCAGGACAATCATGCCGAGGCCAACCGCGAGCACGAGCAACCCCCACCACCGCTGTGGCGAGGCCCCGAACTCAGCGATCTGATCCTCGTTGGCGATTGCCATGACGGGGGTGCCCTTCGCTTTCGCTGTGGCACCGGTTTGTGCGTCGGCTGAGACGTCGGCGCTGCTCAAGGGAGGTTTTGTACTCATAGGATTAATGCTAGAAGTGTCCAAGCACTGATTCATCAACCGAAAGTCGTAACTTTGCGGGGGCTTTGGTTCGTTGAGGATGGGGAGGCAGCTTGCTTCATCCCACCCGGGAGATGAGGTCATTGAGAACGAGGGACAGATTCATTGGGCCTGTGTAACTGCTCCCAGAGTCGCTGGCTATAGGGCTTTTATCACCGCACGGTGGCAGATTGCTATGATGCTATGAGGTTTTGGGCATTGGTTCATAGTGCTTAATTGCCACTGCACAGTGCCAAATCCTTGCCCCTATAGCTCAGTCGGTTAGAGCAGAGGACTCATAATCCTTTTGTCGCAGGTTCGAGCCCTGCTGGGGGCACGATGTGAAGTCTCGCAGCATTCTTGACAGTGTGCTGTGGGACGTTTCCGCTTCCCAGCGCCGATTTTGGGGGCTGCTGTCTCGCAACCTGCTTGCCAAGATGTCTCATGACATTTTTGACACTTTTAGGCGGTGGGGTTACTCCGGCAGGTGGGTGGTGAGCGGCGTGGGGCGAAGTCCTCTATGTTGGTTTTCTTTTGGTAGTTGGCCGTTGGGTCGATGATGTGTCGAGCCCTGGAAGACCGCTCGGTCCCCCATTGCGGGCGTTCGGCACGCCTGACTTGGGTTACCGAGTTAGCTATCACTATCGAGCCCACAGCCGGGCATAGGCCGGCGACGAATCTAGCAAATCCTCATGCGTCCCCGCTGCGGCCACGCGCCCGCCGTCCAACATAACGACCTGATCGGCAGCCGCCAACGTGTGCTCCTGATGCGCGATTACTAGCACTGTCGCCAATCCGCTGAGTTCGCGCAGTGCCTCCTGCACAGCCACGGCGGCGGACGCGTCGAGCGATGAGGTCGCCTCATCCAGCAGTAACACAGGCGCTCGCTTCAACACAGCGCGGGCCACTGACACACGCTGCCGCTCGCCGCCCGAGAGCAGTCTGCCACCTTCACCGACGCGGGTCGCCCACCCTTGTGGCAAGCGATCGACGATCTCGTCGACCCGAGCTATTTTCGCGGCGGCGTTCACCTCGGCGTCCGTGGCTTCTGGACGACCGAGCAACACGTTCGCGCGCAGGGTGTCGTCAAGGAGATAGACGTCCTGGAACACCAACGACGTTGCCCCGAGGACATCGGCACTGGCCATGTCGCGAACATCCACGCCGTCGAGCCGCACGGCCCCTGCGTCCACGTCATGGAAGCGGGCGATCAAGCGAGTGAGCGTGGTCTTGCCCGACCCGGATGGCCCGACGATGGCAGTAACTGATCCCGGCGCAACAGTCAGATTGAGATCATCAAACACCATCGCGTCTCCGTAGCCGAAGCGCACTGCGTCAATCGCAATCTCCGGCGGATGCGTCGGTGCTGGGACTGGCTGCTCGGGTTCCGGTAGCCCCGGCTCGTCTAGCAAATTGACCACCTGGTCGAGTTCACGATTCATGCGGCGCAGCGCCGTGCCGAGTTCAGAAAGTGTGCGGAGGGGGCCCATTACCTGGGTGACGATCAGGATAAGACCGATCATCACGAGCGGGTCCACACCGCCGAGACTGCGCCATACGGCCACGGTGACCACAGCGCCAAAGACCGTCTGTACCACGACACTCTGGACAATCATCGATGCGGCGGAGGCCAGCTGGGCCGACATACCGAGGCGACGTTGTCGGTCAAGTGAAGATGCCAGGGGTGCATAGCCAGAACCTGCCACTCGCGCCCCGCGCAGCGCCGTCTGGTGCTTGGCCAGGTCGAGCAGCGCGGCATCCGTGCGGTGTTCCGCGGTGGTGAGTCGGGCGTCGGCCCGGGCACTCCAGGAGCGAGCCAGCACAGTCGAGGCGTACACGAGCGGGACCCCGACGGCGAGCGAGAGTCCCAGCCGCCAGTCAAGGAAGAAGGTCACGAGCACTAGAGTCAACGGAGTCGCCACGTAACCGATGAGCGGAGCAAGCACGTCGCCGATCGCGGTGGCGACGAACATTGTGCCGCGGACCGAGAGCCGTGAGGCGTTGGCTGCGGACCCGCCATCGAACCACCCCATCGGCAGACGCATGAGCTGCCGCGCCAGTTGGCGATGCATCGACGACATCAGAGACATGGTCAAATCGACGCTCCCGCGCGTGACCCACACCGTGAGTAGGGCATGGACGCCGGCGCAAACCACCATTGCGATCAACCACCAGAGCGTCGAGCTGAAAGTCTCCTGGGCCAGGTGGGCCAGTACTGGGACCAGACATGCCAGTGACAGTCCCTGTGCGACTCCGGCCGCCACAGCCACTGCTGTGAATCGCTGGAGTGTTGAGCGTCCTTCTTGTCCAGCGATCCGTTCAATCTGCGTGATCATCGAGCACCTCCCGTGACGGCGGCCTGGTTGCGCCATAGCGCGGCGTACTGCCCATCGGCGGCGAGCAGGGATTCGTGTTCGCCTTGTTCGACGATTCGCCCTTGGTCGAGGACGACGATCTGGTCTGCGTGGGTGATCGTGCCAAGGCGGTGGGCGATCATGATGACCGTGCGTCCCCGGGTCAGTTCGGCGAGGGCCTGCCCGATCGCGGCCTCATTCTCGGGGTCGATCGCGGAGGTGGCCTCGTCGAGTATGAGCACGTGAGGGTCGGCGAGGATGGCCCGCGCGATGGCCACGCGCTGGGTCTCACCGCCGGAGAGCCGAGCGTCTTCTCCGACAACGCTGCCGTATCCGCGGGGTAGTTCGCGGATCCGCGCGTCGATCGCCGCTAGGGAGGCGGCGTGCTGGATGTCCTCGTCGGTCGCGCCCGGACGCCCGAGCGCGATGTTGTCGCGGATGCTCATGGAAGGCAGGCTCGGGCTTTGCAGCAGGATGCCGACGTGTTGATGGAGCACGTGCGGGTCGATGTCGCGCACGTCGACGTTGCCGATCCGGATCGCACCGGCGTCAACGTCACGGAAGCGGGCGATGAGAGATGCGAGGGTCGATTTGCCCGAGCCAGAGGCCCCGACCAACGCGGTGACCGATCCTTCTCGTGCGGTGAGCGACACCCCATGCAGCACCGGCTCATCTGGCGCGTACCCGAAGGTCACGTTCTCGATCGAGACATCGGTCCCGGCGGGCTCGAGGGGATGTTCAGCCACGAGGAGTTCGGGCTCGTCGAGAAGGGTAATGAGTCGTCCGGCGGCTTCTAGCCCGTCGTTGATGTGTTGTTGCCCGGCCCCGACCGTGAGCAGCGTGGCGGGCAGCGACAGAGCGATCATGGTGACCACGACGACGTCGGCGACATCGCTCCACCCGGCGGCGACCATGGCAGCACCGGGAACGACGACAGTCAGCGCGACGACCGGCAACCCCAGGGCCGTGAGAGCGATGGCGTGGGCACGCATCTGGGGTGTGACAAGCGTGCGGAACTCCGAGGTGAAGTCGTCTGACGCCCTGGTGAAGCGCGCCGAGCCAGTCTCCTCAGCCCCGAACACGCGCAGCACTGCGATCCCATCGACGAACTCGATTACCGCGGCGGAGACCTCGGAGAGCGACTCGGCAATCCGGGCCATGACAGAGCGCATGTCTCCGGGCGCGAGCACGGAGAACAGGACCATGTAGGCCACCGGACTGATCACGCAGCACAGCCCGAGTCGCCAGTCGATGGTCAGTGCGACGATGACGCCGACCACCGGTGTCAGAACCGCCGCGGTGATCTCGACCAGCGCGTGGGCGACAAGGTGGTGGAGGCTCGCGACATCGTCTTGGATTATGCGGCGGACGCGTCCGGAGGAGCTCTGATCGAACCATCCCAGTGGGAGTCGGCTCAGCTTGTCGGCCAGTTGCACGCGCAACTCGGCCTGTAGCCGCAGGTCGACCAGATGGGTGATGAGCAGCGCCAGCGACCCCAGGGCGAGTGCGCCACCGAGTCCACCGATGAACCACCATACTGCTGGCCACACCTTGTCAGTGCCCAGGAGTAGTTCATTGACGATCCGGACCAACGCCAGCAGTGGAATGGCACTGGCCAAGCTCCCGAGCACCTGCAGCAAAAGGGCGACGGCGATGGGGGCGGACACCGGGCGGAGAATGCGCCAGGCGGGTTTCCCCGTGTTCGCACTATCCTCCGTCGGCTGACTTGTCGGCTCCTTGGGCGCCGTGGTGGGTTCGTCAGTCGCGTCCGACACTGCGTTACCTCCTCAGTAGACAACCACTCTTGTTTTATATAAGGCTATCCTAACCTAACTAGTAACGCGTCTGTAAGTACGTCGGTGATTCCGAGGCACCCACAGCCATGAGCGGTGGACAGCCGGTACCGCCGAGGACATCGCGGTGTGACTGAAGAAGATCAGGTGTCCGTAGAGGTCAAGCCCCGTGTAGGCGCTTTGTGTTTAGAGCACGTATTTGACGACACCATGGTGAGTTTCGAGTAACACCCGAAGCGTTCGGTCTTTGGGCAGGGTTGGAGGTCAAGGGGGCTAGTTCATCGACTGCCGGGGCTATTCCCTTTTTGTCCCTTTTCCTCTTCGCCCGTTTTCTTGTCCCACTCCTAGCTCCCGGGACTACCCTAGGCAGCTCACGCCCACTTCCCCGACATCCGGTTGTAACAGCTGGCGCACAGGGAGATGTACTTCGGCGCTTCGAGTGCCTCAATTTCCACGGTTTCGCCGTCGAGGATAATGCTGCCGTCCGGATTCAACCGTGCAGTAAAGATGGCCTTCTGCCCACAGGTGCAAATTGTCTTAATTTCCTCAATGGTGTGGGCAACTTCGAGCAAGCGCTGGGAGCCTGGGAAGGCATGCGTGCGAAAGTCGGTACGCAGACCGTAGCAGAGCACCGGGGTACCGCGAAGGGTAATGCCCAGCAACTGATCGACCTGGTCAGGGGTAAGAAACTGTGCTTCATCGATGATAAGGCAATCGTGGCCGTCGGCAAGCGAGGAGAGGTCATCGCCGTCATGAATGAGGTGCGCGCGTTCCGCGATGCCGATGCGGGAGTGCACGTCGCCGTCAGCCAAAGTATCCACGGCCGGCTTGGCGATCAACGGTCGCATATCGCGCTCGCGGTAGTTGTGGGCGACGCGGAGGACCTCGATGGATTTTCCGCTGTTCATGGTTCCGTAGCGGAAGTACAGTTTTGCCATAGCCATCGATTGTAGGGCATCGATTCGCGGGCTCTGACGGCTGTAAACTCGGGCCGCCAACACGGATTTGAATTCCCGACTATCCTATATTTTTATGCAGCCGATTCCTGACCTGAATGAGAATCCAACAGTTGTTGTATGTGGATCTATCCACCTAGATACCCTGGTACAGGTCGATAGCGTACCCGCAGAAGGTGGCACGCTCATCGTTGATGACGGCACGAATATGCTGGGCGGCAAGGGCGCCAACCAGGCCGTTGCTATCGCTTATAACGGTGTCCGTGCGATCATGGCCGGAACTGTTGGCGAGGACCGCGCAGCGGATTTCGTGGTCGAGGAACTCAACGCACACGGCGTAGATGTCCACTCCATTCAGACTTCCTGGGATTTGCCGACCGGCAGCGCTTTCGTCGCAACGAACCGCAAGGGTCGCCCGGTGATTTTTGTCCAGCGCGGTGCCGATGCGCTAACCGACCCCACCGATTTCGTCGACGAGTTCGCATCAGCGGATGTCGTGCTCGCGCAAGGCGAGCTACTTCCGGAAGCAACTGAGGCCATCGCGTCCGTCGCATCCATGTACAGCGCGCGTCTGGTACTGAACCTCAATCCGGTCGTAACCGTTACACCTGCCCTGATTGACCATGCAGATCCGCTGATCGTCAACATGAAGGGCGCCTGGGAAACAATCCGTCGCCTGGACATCGCCGAGGGCATCCGCGCTACCGACTACCGCGCACAGCTCGAGGCGCTTCTGCAGTACTGCCCCAGTGCTGTCATGCTCCGGGGCGACCACGGCTGTCTCTTCGCACAGCACTCCGACGGTCTCGACGACGAGCCGACAATCTACGAGCACCCCGCGCTCAAGCTGCCAGAGGAGAAGATTGTCGACGGCACTGGCTCCGGTGATGCGTTCGTCGGCACGCTCACCGCGGAACTGGCTAAGGGCACCTCGCTTTACGACGCCGTCCCCCTGGCCACCGCAGCAGGCGCAGCAGCTGTACAGGCGGTCGGCGCATGCTCCGCTTTTGCACGTCGCGAAAAACTGCTGGAGATGGTCGAGGCGGAGGATTTTCCCTCTGTGAAAGAGTACGCGGGCTAAGAATTGTCAACAGCCTGGTGTTCGAGCTGGCGCCGATTAAGTCAGTGCCAGTCGGGCCAGCGGAGCCAGTGGGAGAACCTACCCAGCATTGTCTGGCAGAACGGGCTCAAGCGCCAGCATCACCAAGTACCAACTCAACGCGTACCCGATGAGGAAGACATAGGTAGCAATCGCGTAGATCTTCGCCGGGAAAAAGAATATGGCCGCGGGCACGATGAGAAGCGCCAAAACTGCGAGCGCAGTCCGCGGCAGGTTTTTGACGGTCATGCTGGTGGCCGTTGCCAGGGTTCGGCGTAGCGACGACTGACCGTCGGAAAGCGAGCACAGCGAGTAGACCCAGGCGGTAATTCCCAGCAGTATTAGCGCCCCGGAGGTAACTCCTGCGGCGAAGATTAGGCCGACGGTGCCGAGGTCCGCGCGGGAGATAACGTAGAACTCATAGCCAATGGCTCCGGCGAGAACCACGGTGAATAGCCACCACACGGTTGGTGTGCGCCAATTGTCCAGCAGTGCGCGCAAGAAGCGCCGTACGGGCCTTGAGCCTTCGTCACGGACCATGTCGCGAGCGACCACTACCCCAGCGCGAGTTGCGGCGCCTGCAGTGACTATCGGGATGGATGCGACGATCATCAGCAGGTTGATGATTACAAGGTCTGCTAACAGCGACCAGGCTGCGTAGAACTTTGTATCGGTGCTGAAAAATCTATCCACGGGTTCATATCCTAATAAAGGCTGATTAACAGACGAAAGCCTCAACCTACGCGGTTGAGGCTTTCGCTTTCGTAAAACGCGGTGCTTGGCGTCCTATGCGCTAACGCTTAGGCAGCTATCCCTTAACGGCACCCGCAGCAACACCCTCGATAATGTGCTTCTGGGTGGCGACGTAGAAAATCACAATCGGAATGATTGCGAGCACCAGCATTGCCATCATCGCGCCAAGGTCACGGTTACCGTTGGAGCCAACGAAGCTCTGCACGACAACCGGGATGGTCTTGTACTTAGTAGACAGGCCAATGACCAGGTACGGCAGCAGGTAGTCGTTCCATACCCACATAGCGTTCAGAATGGCGACAGTCACTGCAGTCGGCTTGAGCATGGGCAAAACGATGCGGAAGTAGTTCTGCATCGGAGATGCGCCATCAATCATCGCGGCTTCCTCGATGTCAATCGGGATGGACTTGATGAAGCCGGCAAACATGAAGACCGACAAGCCGGAGCCAAAGCCCAAGTAGAGAACCACGATGCCGATTGGGTTGTTCAAATGCAGCATGTCGGCGATCTTGACGGTCGGGAACATCACCATCTGGAACGGGATGACCATCGAGAACACAAACAGGTAATACAGCAGCGAGGTCCACCACGTCTTCACTCGCGTGATGTAGTAAGCCGTCATCGCAGAGAAGAACACAATCGCAATAACCGAGAGGATCGTGATGACAAAGGACCACACGATCGCCCAGCCGAAGCCCTCCTTCATCAGGCCGACGGCGTAGTTTTCGAACCCGACCCACATGTCACCTAGTGGCAGCTGGAAGGGGTTATCTGAAATTGCGAACTTGGACTTGAACGAGTTGAAGATAATGAACGCGATTGGCCCCAAGAACACGACGGTCAAAAACACCAGAATCGCGTAGATGATGACCTTAGATACGCCTCCCACCTTGGCCTCGTCCTGCTTAGCGGGCTTGGCCTTGGGGAGCTTGGTGGCCGTTTCAGTGGTCATTGCAGCGTCGACAGACATTTATGCCTCCACTTCCTTGCTGCGAGTAGCACGCAGCTGCAGCATCGCGATCGCTACGACCACGACGACGAATATTACTGCCTTGGCTTGACCAACGCCCTCCACACCAATTCGGTTGAACATGGTGTTGACGATGTTCAGAGCAACCATTTCTGTCTCTGAACCCGGCGCACCATTGGTCAGGGCCAAGTTTTGATCGAAGAGTTTGAAAGTGTTCGACAGAGTCAAGAAGAGGCAAATGGTAATCGATGGCATGACCATCGGGATAGTAACGTGCCGCAGAATCTCCCAGCGTCCGGCGCCATCAATCTCCGCAGCTTCGATGAGCTCCGGTGGGACATTCTGCAGACCGGCAATATAGATAATCATCATGTAACCGACCAGCTGCCAGTTGATGAGGATGATCAGACCGGCGTAACCGAACTTCCAGTCGGACACAATCGTCGTACCGTACGATGCCAGCACGGCGTTAATCATCGACTGCCAGGTATAACCGAGCACGATGCCACCGATAAGGTTCGGCATGAAGAAGACTGTGCGGAAGAAGTTCGTGCCCTTCAGCTTGCGCGTCAGAATCCATGCGATCCAGAACGCGAACAAGTTCACAGTAATGATGGAAACAACAACCACCATGAGAGTGAATCCGAAGGAGGCGACGAAGCCCTCGCGCTCACTAAAGGCCTTCTGGTAGTTCTCGATACCAACCCACTGCGCATTAGTGATGGTTGTGAAGTCAGTAAATGATAGGAAGAAACCGATAACGAACGGCACCAGGAACGCGATTGCAAAGGCAATCAGCGTGGGTAGCACGAAAATTGGGAAATACTTTTTCAATGTTGCTTGCATCTACAACACCGCTCCTAAAGCTAAAGGCGGAGCCCGGTGCCTCGAGACCGGTTTAACAGGTCACCGAGCCCCGAGCTCCGCCTTGCCATTGGATGAACTCATTCCGTCGGTTGTTCATGCGCGAGAAGCTTTCGCTTCACACTCACCGATGGAATGGATCACCATTGATTTGCTGGTATTTAATTGTTCGGAGATTCCGCATTCCAGCTGTCGGCGAAAGTCTCGACAACCTTGTCCCACGGCATCTTTCCGGAAGCGTACTGCGCCAGCGCTGCGCCAAAATCATCCTTGAACTGCTGCGACGGGAAGTACTGGAAGTCCCACGGGATGGTGGTCAGGTCCTCGTTCTCAATTGCTGCGGCCACTTCCTTGGCCAGCGGGTCATTCGGAGTGTCGGCTTCAGTGAAGTTCTGGAACGGAGCGATGAATCCGAGATCCTCGACGACGTACTTCTTGCCCTCATCGGTGTTGAACAGCCAATTGACGAAGTCCTTCGTTGCCTTTTGGGAAGCCTCCGAAGCCTTGGAGTTGACCGTCAGGTAGTTCTCAGTACCAACCGAGATGCCGGTCTTATCCTCGTCCTTCAGGCCCATGTACATAGGCATGAACTTAATCTTGTCCTGCTTGACCACGTTGCCGGAGACATCGTTGATCTGGGACCATGCCCAGTTGCCATTCTGAACCATAGCGGCCTTGCCCTGGGCGAATTCCGCCATCGAGTCGGACACAGCCTTCGACGGGGCCAGAGTCTTTTCGACAGTGGAGTTATTCAGGTACAGATCAAAGAGGTTCTTGAACTCCTTGTTGTACTTGAACTTCACATCAGCGGTTTCCTTGGTGCCAAGGTCCTCGAATTCATAATGAACCGGTCCGTTGGCCAAGTGTGTCTGCCAGCGCCAATCCTCACCGGATGCAAGCGAGGTGGAAGCGAAGGTGCCGGAAATCCCCAGCTTGTCCTTCTTGGCCTGCATGTCCTCAGCAACTTCCTTCAGCTTTCCGAAGGCCTTAATCTCGTCGATGCTCTTGGCCTTGGCATCGGGCAGCGCGAAGTACTTGTCCATGATCTCTTTGTTATAGATCAGGCCAAACCCCTCGACTGCAAACGGGACGCCGTATACCTTGCCGTCCTCGCCCTTCAGCGGCTCGATGCCCTCGTTGAGGTTTTGTGCGATCTCAGTGTCAGACATGTCTGCCATGTATTCCTGCCAAGTACGCAGGCCCGCCGGACCATTGACTTGGAACAGTGTTGGCGCGTCCTTTTTACCAATCTCGGCCTTCAGAGTTTGCTCATAGGAATTCGAAGCAGCAGTAACGACCTTGACCTGGACACCAGTCTTGTCAGTGTATGCCTTCGCAATCTTCTGATATGCGGCATCCTGCTCCGGCTTGAAGTTAAGGAAGTAGACACCACCATCTGCAACCGCATCATCACTCGAGCACGCAACCAAACCAGCGGTTGCCATCAGGCCTGCTGCACACAGAGCTGAAAGGCGCTTGAAGTTCTTCACTATATTTTCTCCCTTGAGAAGAAAGGCCACTTCAATGGCATCCTCCGAGCAATTCGGACGAATATTTGCCAGCAGCCGTGGCCTAATTGGATTATCCCGCCCTGCGGCTAGAAGTAGCCTTTCATGCGAACTTCGACGCCACCCACGCGGGTATTCGGTCTCACCAAAATCTTACTTGACCAAAACCAATTTAGGTTGGCCTTCAGCCAGCTGTGAACAAATGCAAAGGAGAAAAATAGCAAAAGCTCTCGAAAGCACACCTAGAATTTGAGCTGTTTTCGAGCTGTTTTCGCTGAACAGAGCCGCCTACCGGCACCAAAGTAAGCACCTGGCCGCGACAATCACACGCAGACCCGACAACCACCCGACCACCAAAAGCACCCCTGTTTGGCGTGAATGTATATTTTTATAATATCCTGGCGAGTCGTTTACTTGTCACTTTTGAAATAATCGTACGCTCGACAGTCTGCTTCTAGAGAGCTACTCGACCTCATCGCTCGCCGGAAGATATACGGACTCGTCGCGATGCCCGGGCAACACTCGGTCTACGTAGCTCTGCACCGCTTCTTGAAGCGGCACATCCGCACGGCGTTTTTCTGCCATGTACCAGCGATGCTCCAAGACCTCGTGGAAAACCTGCGCATCCTGCAGCCTTCCACGCAGCCCCTCGGGCACAGCCAGGATTGTGGCCTCGAAAACTTCACGCAGCCATCGGTGCGCAACCTGCTCTAGCGGAACCCCTTCAAGACCTTCCGCCAACCGAAAGGTCTGCATACTATTGAGCATCCGCCTCGCTTGCCGTTCTTGAACATCCAACCCCGTCAGTCGCATTAACTGCCTATGGTGATGCCCTGCGTCAACCACTCGTGGTCGGAACACAACGCGGCCACCATCACTGGTGACTTTCAGCTCGCCAACATCGAAACCGAGGTCGTTGAGCCTGCGAATCCGCTCATCGACAAGCCAAGGCTCCTCAACACCAATAGATTCTTCCCCCGTCAGCTCTTGCCACAGGTCCTCATAACGCTCAATAATGCGCCTACCCACCGCAATTACGTCCAACTCAGGATCGAGGAATCCGCCGGCCTGCAGATCCATGAGCTCTCCGATGATGTTGGTATGGGCAACGTCAACGTCGTAAAGCCTGCGGGAATCTGAGAGTGTGCCTTGCAAATCTCCCGTTTCCGCGTCGACAAGGTAGGCGGAGAAAGCGTCTGCGTCACGACGAAACAACGTGTTCGACAGCGACACGTCGCCCCAGTAAAAACCAAGGAGATGTAACCGAACTAGCAGGACTACCAGCGAGTCAATCAGGCGGACCACAGTTTCGCGGGTGACCTGTTGAGAAAAAACTGCACGATACGGCAGCGAATACTCGAGATGTTCTGTGACGAGTGCCGCAGTTAACGGTTCGCCATCTGGATCCTTGCGGCCAGTAATGACCGCGAGCGGGCGAACCGATGGAGCACCGAGCCTGACCAGGTCACGCAGCATTCGATACTCATGATGAGCAGTGAACTCACCAATTTCTTTCACTGCAATGACGCGGTCATCCAAGTTGACGAATCGAACAATGTGCCGCGAAATTCCCTGAGGTAGGGCGGCCAACAAATCGTCTGGCCACTGTTCCAGAGGTATATGCCAAGGAAGGCGCAAAAGCTTTGAAGCCACCGTTGTCGCGGCTATTTTCATAGTTTCCGACACGGTGGCTCCTAAAACTGTCTTACTGTCCCACTGCCCTACCAGCTACTCATTTCATCTAAACGAAAGAGTTTAGGCCGGAAGGCGCATACCAGTCGACTTCGAGAACAGGTGCAGCATGCCCGGACGAATCTTGCCGTAAACTACCGAGCCCAACTGCGGCGCGGTGCGCGGGGCGGTACGAATAACCACCTGACCGTGTTCCTCTTCGTCCGGGTTAGAGGAAGATCCGGAGCTCAATGCTCCGCCACCGACGAGATCGCCATACATGAATGCATCGGAGCCCAATTCCTCGACCAAGTTAACCTGCACCGGAATGACGTCATCGCCCGGCCCCTCGACCAGGTCGAATGCCTCCGGACGGAAGCCCACGATAATCTGGTTCTGATCCTCCGGCACGATTGCAGCAAGTGTGGCTTCCGGCAGCTTAATCTTGGCCTCACCCAACGTGGCGTAACCATTAGAGACGTTGAACGTGCCCAGGTTCATCGCAGGCGAGCCAATGAAGCCCGCGACGAATTCGTTTGCCGGGGTTTCGTAGAGTTCCCGCGGGGTACCGACCTGCTGCAGAACACCGAAGTTAATGACCGCGATGCGGTCGCCCATGGTCAGCGCCTCAGTCTGGTCGTGGGTGACATACATGGTGGTCACACCCATCCGACGCTGCATGGCCGCAATCTGAGTACGGGTTTGAACACGCAGCTTCGCGTCCAGGTTCGACAACGGCTCGTCCATCAGGAACACCTGCGGCTTGCGCACAATCGCACGCCCCATTGCCACACGCTGACGCTGACCACCGGATAGAGCCTTAGGCTTACGATCCAGGAACTGAGTTAGATCCAGGGTCTTCGCAGCTTCTTCGACACGACGGTCAATCTCGTCCTTGTCCACACCAGCAATCTTGAGCGCGAAGCCCATGTTCTCGCGCACCGTCATATGCGGGTACAGGGCGTAGTTCTGGAAGACCATCGCAATATCGCGATCCTTGGGCGAGACATTGGTCACATCACGATCTCCAATGAAAATCTTGCCCTCATTGACCTCTTCCAGACCGGCAAGCATGCGCAGTGTTGTGGACTTACCACAACCGGAGGGGCCCACCAGAACCAGGAACTCGCCATCGGCAATTTCCAAGTTGAACTTGTCCACAGAAGGCTTCGTCGCACCAGGGTAAATGCGAGTGGCATCAGCAAAAGTCACAGTAGCCATGTGAATACAAACCTTTCATCGGCAGGTACGTGCCGAACGATCCGAGTGAAAGTAACCGCAGGAACAGCTCCTACGTATCTGCCTCACAAGCTTACTCTTAATCGAGTAGTCCCGTAACGAGCTCCGCAATCTTCGAGCGCTCCGAGCGCTTCAGCGTGATGTGTGCAAAAAGCTCGTTGCCCTTGAGTTTTTCAATCACCGCCTGCACGCCGTCATGGCGGCCGACGCGCAGGTTGTCACGCTGCGCCACATCGTGCGTAAGGATGACCCGGGAATTGCTACCAAGACGCGACAGCACCGTCAGCAGTACGTTGCGCTCCAGCGACTGTGCCTCATCGACAATCACGAAGCTGTCATGCAGGCTACGACCGCGAATGTGTGTCAGTGGCAGTACCTCCAGCATGTCGCGCGAGGCAATCTCATCCATCACGTTGTCTGAAACCAATCCCTCCAGGGTGTCGTAAACAGCCTGCGCCCACGGGTTCATCTTTTCGTCCTCACTACCTGGCAGGTAGCCAAGGTTCTGACCACCTACCGCGTAGAGCGGACGGAACACCACAATCCGGCGATGCAGTCCGCGCTCCAGCACCGACTCCAGTCCCGCGCACAGCGCAAGCGCCGACTTACCCGTACCGGCTCGGCCGCCGAGGGACACAATCCCCACCGAGTCATCCAACAGCAGGTCAAGCGCCACACGCTGCTCCGCCGACCGCCCCTTCAGGCCAAACGCCTCCGTATCGCCCCGCACAAGCTTGACGACGCCCGGGGCGCTCACCCGTGCCAGCGCAGACTGGCTACCAGCGCTGAGCTGCACGCCGCAGTGCAGCGGCTGATCCTGGATCTGCTCGAGCTCAAGGAACCCATTGGCGAAGAGACGATCAATTTCCTCCGGGTCGACGTCTACTTCCACCATTCCCGAGTACCCAGTCAGAACGACGTCCTGGGCGCGGTAATCGTCGGCAGGCAAGCCGACCGCACCAGCCTTGACGCGAAGCGGAATGTCCTTGGTGACCAGCACGACATCATGTCCATCGTGCTGAAGATTAAGGGCGCAAGCGAGAATGCGGTGATCGTTTTCGGCGGTGCGGAAGCCTGCGGGAAGGATGGAGGGATCGGAGTGGTTGAGCTCAATATGCATAAACCCGCCAAGATCATTGGCGGGCACAGGCCGGTCCAGGTGGCCGTAGCGGTAACGCAGCTCTTCGAGGAAACGGAGCGCTTCTCGGGCGAACCACCCCAGCTCTGGGTGGTGGCGCTTGGCCTCCAACTCACTCACCACGACCAGCGGAAGCACAACTTGGTGCTCATCGAACTTCTTGGTGGCGTGGGGATCGGACAGCAGGACCGAGGTATCAAGCACGTAGGTACGCATGCCCTCAGGCTAAAAGTCAGAGGTAGAAATTACGTGGTTGTGAGATGAATGCTTGGTTATCAGATGAACCACAGTTGGTTACAGGCTCTAATCCTCAAGTTGAACCCTAAGGAACTGGCCGAGCACCGAGCACCACTGCCCGGCCACTCCACTGCCCTTTTAATGGCGACTAGTCGTTGCAATGGTGACTAGTCGTTGTGACGGATTTGGCGACCCAGCAACTTGTGGCGAAGCGGATCAACCGCCAAGGTCACAGCGCCAACTGATACAACTCCCACGAGATACGCCAGCGCAACAACAAGGGAGCGTTGACCAAACGTGATTTCGTTCGCAATCGGTCCGAACATGGTGGCTCCCAACAGCGCACCCATGACAAAGCCGAAGATACTGGTCGCAAGCATGGGAAAGAATGTCTGCTTGAAAGTGACCGTGCGGTGGAAGTTGATTGGCGTCCCGATGAAGTCCAGCGCCTTTGTCAGCGATGCCTCTTCATAGACGGCTGAGGCCTGAGTCAGAAGCGTTGACACCAGCAGCAGAATGAAACCGATTACGAAAGTGATAGTCACACCGGTTGCAATATCGTGCGCGAACGTGACATCTGCAACCTCTTCAATCTTGTCTTCGCCAGGCACCATCATTGTGTAGCCAAGCAGCAGAGACAGGAAGGCCATGGAACTTACTCGACGCCACGATTCCTTAGCGTTAGTCGCTACTCGTCGCGTCGCCACAAAATCACTTGACGTACCGAAGAAGCTGGAGATGCGGGCAACAAGCTGGATAAAGAAAGGCGCCACCAGGCCAATTGCCCAGACCATCAGGTACATCATCGCTGCGACACCAAGCGTGGCAGTGACGGTTCCACCCGCGATATTGGAGTTGGCAATCACGTACAGGACGATCGCACCGATAACAACGGCCACAATCATGCGCCATGCCTTCATCGACTTGGGCACTTCCTTGCGGCTAACGCCGAGTGGTGAAATCATCACCCTTCGCAAACCGACCACAGCGGCAAAGAGTGCGAGTAGCACCACTGCTACCCAAACCAGCGGGTAGCCCCACCAGGGCAGCAACATGTCCCAGGTATCCAGGTAGTCATTGTCGAACTTGATTATCGCCCAGAATGGCGCAGTGGCCACCGACAACAACGTGCCCACCACAAGCCCAACAGCTGCCAATACGAGGGTTTCGATAATCACCATGCGCGTAATTGCCCCGTTGGAGAGACCAATTAAGCGCAGAGTTGCCAACCGTTGCTCACGTCCTGCAGCGCCAAGCACCGCCGACTGTGCTACCAGCGAAACCATTGCCGGAATCACAAAAACACAGGCCACAAGTGCCAGCTGCAGGTACATCTCGCCCTGACCTTGATTCATGTAATCCTCGGGCGTTGGGTTCGGCGGCAGATTTGGCTCAGCCTGCCAACGGCGGTAAAACATCGCCGTTCCACCGACGACGACCAACGCCAACCAGGTACTCACGGTCATGGCCACCACGGACAATGCGGACAGCCAGCCGTTTCCCGAATGCGATTCACGCCCGGCGCGCTGCAGCCGCGTGCTCAAGTCCGCTAGTGCGCCGGTAGGAATTCTCTGGGGTTTTGGTGCTTCAGTTACGGTGCTCACTTTGTAACCTCCGCTCCTGCCAGCATGCGGTCGTCGTGAATCAGGCCATCGCGGATCTCCACACGTCGACGACACCAGTCGGCCACCTTCACATCGTGCGTGACCATCACCAATGTCGTTCCAGTCTGCTCCACCAACGCGGTGAGCTGCTGCATGACCTCATGGCCTGTGGACTGGTCCAACGCGCCAGTCGGCTCATCAGCAAAGATGACACCTGGCTCGCCGGCCATCGCGCGGGCAATTGCTACACGCTGTGCTTGGCCGCCGGACATCTGTCCTGGGCGACGGCGCGTGAGGTCCTTGAGCCCCAGGCGGTTGAGGACATCGTCGGCAAGCGCGAGTGACTTCGAGCGCTTCTTGCCCTGCAGAATCATTGGCAGAGCAACGTTTTCCCTGGCAGTCAGCTCGGGAAGGAGCTGGCCATCTTGGAAAACGAAGCCGAAGTCGTGCAGGCGGAGGGCGGAGCGGTCGGCGTCGGAAAGCGAACTGATCTTTGTGTCACCGAAGATGACGTCGCCGTCGTCCGGTAGCAAAACGCCGGACATGCAGTGCAGCAGCGTGGACTTACCAGAACCTGACGGTCCCATGACTGCAACCGTTTCGCCGGGCTCAATGGTCAGCGAAATGCCGGTGAGAACGGGAGCGGAATTGTAGGACTTGGTGATGTCGCGGATACAAAGTCGTGCGTTTCTGGGGCTGTTGTTCTCTGTCATGGCACTCATTTCACTCGCACGGAGGCGATTTCAACACCGTGCCCACTTTCCTTTTGCGGTAGTGCTAGGTCTACCATGCCGGAAATTAATTCCTCCGCACACAGAGCTTTCGTACCATGGGAAACTATGGAGCTGAAGGATTATTTCCGCAAATATATCGGCGCGAACCGTCGCGAAAAAGCGCATAAACGCAGCTACGAGGAATCCGCCGCCGCCCGCATCGCCGAACTTACCGCTTCACGACGAACAATTGCCGAAGCCTTTGAGATTGAACGTCGCCGCATTGAAAATGACCTCCACGACGGAGCTCAGCAATACATTGTTGCGGCTTCAATGAAATTAGGACTTGCGGAATTAGAGGCCTCCAATACTGGCAATGAGGAACTAATGCAGCTCCTGTCGGAAACGCGCGGCCATTTGGAGGATGGCCTGCGGGCCTTGCGGCGAACAGTCCATGGCATCCATCCGCAGGTGTTGCGCGATCGCGGACTGCAAGCGGCTGTTGAGGAAATTGCTGAAGGATATGGCCCTCACGTTGTTGTACACACTCCCTATCCGCTGCCGGAATTGGAGGAAAGCGTGCTCGCCGCGGCATATTTTTTCTGTGCAGAAGTGCTGACAAATGCAGCAAAATATGCGCCGAATGCTCCTGTTTCTGTGCTGCTCACCTCAGATCAAACACTGAATATTTCAATTACGGACCAAGGCCCAGGTGGGGCAAAATTGGGGCGCGGATTGCGGGGCATGAAAGAGCGCCTGGCCACTTTTGACGGTGCGATGACCATGCACTCTCCCGAAGGCGGGCCAACGCAGGTAATAGCCAGAATTCCCTTGATGCTAAATCGCTGGGAATCGGGCATTGGAGAAATAGAAGGCATGGATATGGAAAGCGTGGAGAAGAAAGGTGCGGCGAAATAATGAAAATTGTCATTGCGGATGACTCGGCACTCTTGCGGGAAGGAGTCGCGGGGCTCGTCGAAAAGCGCGGACATGAAGTGATTGCGATGGTCGACACTGCGCACGGTCTGGTGGCGGACATCGATGACCGGTTTGACGACTCGGGCGAGCTGCCAGATTTAGTGATAACCGATGTGCGCATGCCTCCAAAGATGAGCGATGACGGCCTGCGGGCGGCGGTCGAGTTGCGCGAGCGCTATCCGCAGCTGAATGTGATGGTGCTGTCGCAGTATGTGGCGCCGGCGTATGCGCGCGAGTTGTTCTCGTCGAGCGGTGCTGGAGGTAGCGCTGGGGTTGGTACTGGGGTCGGTTCGAGTGGCAGCAGCTCGAGTGGCGGGACCGGGTATCTGCTCAAAGACCGTGTCGGCCAGGTGCTGGACTTCTTGGGTTCGCTCGAAGTCGTCGCAGGTGGTGGCGTGGTGATTGACCCTGATGTGGCGACGGCATTGATGCAGTCCGGCAAATCGGGACTAGCCAGTTTAACGGCGCGCGAACGCGAAGTGCTCGAGCTGATGGCACGCGGCAAGTCCAATAAGCAGATTGCCGATGACCTCGTGCTTTCCGGGGCGGCAGTGGCGAAACACGTGTCCAACATCTTTATGAAGCTGCATCTGGAGCCCGGCGAGGAAAACCGCCGCGTGCGGGCAATTTTGGAATTTCTCACGGCGACGTCGGGGCAAATTTAGGGTCGGCAGCAATCGCATCTCTCGCAAAAGCGATGAAAAAATAAGTGTTGATTGTGGCACGAGTCACAACTTAATGTTGGCTCATACGTTTGTTGTTTCCCTATCGAAAGGACGTGTCTACATGACTGTTTACGCCAACCCCGGCACCCCCGATGCGATCTTCACGTACAAGGAGCAGTACGAGAATTTCATCGGCGGTAAGTGGACACCTCCAGTAGACGGGCAATACATGGACAACTCCACCCCGGTCACGGGCGAGGTTTTCTGCCGGGTTCCGCGGTCTAACGAGAAAGACATTGAGCTCGCCCTCGACGCCGCACACAAAGCGAAGGACTCCTGGGCCTCGGTTCCTGCGGCCGAGCGGGCGCTGATCCTCCACCGCATCGCGGACTGTATAGAGGAAAACCTCGAGAAGATTGCCGTCGCCGAGACCTGGGAGAACGGCAAGGCCATCCGCGAGACCCTCGCCGCTGACATCCCGCTCGCAATCGACCACTTCCGCTACTTCGCCGGGGCCACCCGCACGCAGGAGGGGCGCATCTCACAGATTGACGACAACACGGTCGCCTACCACTTCCACGAGCCACTCGGCGTCGTCGGCCAGATTATCCCGTGGAACTTCCCCCTCCTGATGGCCGCATGGAAGATCGCCCCGGCCCTCGCCGCCGGCAACTGCATCGTGCTCAAGCCAGCAGAGCAGACCCCCGCGTCGATTCTCATGCTCACCGAGATTATCGCCGATTTGCTTCCGGACGGCGTTCTCAACATCGTCAATGGCCTCGGCACCGAGGCCGGTGCTGCGCTGACCGCAAGCGACCGGATCTCCAAAATTGCGTTCACCGGATCGACTGCCGTGGGCCAGCTAATCAACAAGGCAGTGTCCGACAAGATTATTCCGATCACGCTGGAGCTCGGCGGCAAGTCCCCGTCCATCTTCTTCCCCGACGTCATGGACGCCGACGATGCGTTCCGCGAGAAGTGCATTGAGGGCCTGGCCATGTTCGCGTTGAACCAGGGCGAGGTCTGCACCTGCCCGTCGCGAGCCCTGGTCCACGAAGACATCGCTGATGAGTTCCTGAAGCTCGCGGTCGAGCGCGTTAAGCAGATTAAGACCGGCAACCCGCTGGATACGTCGGTACAGATGGGCGCCCAGGCCTCCCAGGAGCAGCTGGACAAAATCTCCGGCTATTTGGAGTCCGGGCCGAAGGAGGGCGCGGAGGTTCTCACCGGCGGCAACGTCGCCAAGCTCGAAGGGCTGGAGGGAGGCTACTACGTCGAGCCGACAATCTTTAAAGGCAACAACTCGATGCGTTTCTTCCGCGAGGAGATCTTCGGCCCGGTCCTGGCCGTGACAACCTTCAAGACCCTGGATGAGGCTCTCGAGATTGCCAACGACACTATCTACGGTCTTGGCGCCGGCGTGTGGAGCCGCAACCAGAATAACGCCTACCGCGCTGCCCGCGGCATCCAGGCTGGCCGTGTGTGGGTGAATAACTACCACAGCTACCCTGCTCACGCAGCCTTCGGCGGCTACAAGCAGTCCGGTATCGGCCGCGAGAATCACTTGATGATGCTCGAGCACTACCAGGAGACCAAGTGCATGCTCGTCTCTTACGACGAGAACCCGACTGGCCTGTTCTAAGAATCCGACCCCTTGGGGTTAGGCGATTTGTCGATTCCGATTCACGTCCGATGAAGGTGTCGACAATCGCCTCTACCCCCAAAAAAACGCCCTCCGCGCCTGGCAGGTTACGATGGTCGGCCTTAACCTGACGCACCAGGCGCTGGCGACTCCAAAGTTAGAGGCCTAACTCACGGCCGCCAGCTAGGCCTCTCTTTCTTTCTTCACTTGCCGGTACCACCTACGCATCCGATTAATCGCGGCACTGGCGGCCCATCCGCCGAGAAATAGTAGCGGGATGTAAAAGAACACAACATAGGCGACGACCATGCCGTCCTGGCCATCGAGCGGCGTGGTGAGAATTAGGAATGCCAGATCGCCAAGCGCGGCAATTCCTGCGCCGGTAGCTGCTGCGACAATGCTCCGCGCGCTGGTCATCCCCCGAGCCAACGACCCATCACCGGCGAAAACGGCTATTGCTCCGACCAGCATTACTGAGACCAGCATGGACACAATCCACGACGCAATTCCTTCGTCGTAGGCGAGGTTGGGCTCCGGCAAGATTAGCCCACCTAAAACACTCCACGCGACCGCGGCGAAAAATGACGCCAGCAAGGGGCGGGTTATATTGTCGAGCCTCATGCGTCCCAGGTTACGTGAGATGACCTCCAAAAATACTGGATCTCCCCTCCTCAGTGGAGAATCGAGTCACGCCCACAAGAACAAAGATCTCCGAGCATAAAGTGGGGTAAGTAGAGAAACTGACAACCCGAAAACTTACGGGCTGCAAATGTGAAACTGTGTGAGTTTATGACACTTTCAGGCCATTTTTCGAGCGGTAGGGTCAGGCGGTCATTGCATCATGGATAACACCAGAGATTACCTCCCGGGGAGTTAACCCGCCGAGCACTACCCGCGGCCGGTTATTCAGCAATGCTTCCGCCTCGGCGACCTCTTGGTCGGTGACATCGGTAAAGTTGGTGCCTTTGGGGAAATAAAACCGGATATCCCGATTCATCCGCTCATTGCTACCTCGCTGCCACGGCGAATGCGGATCGGCGAAAAACACCTGGATATTCTCCGCGACAGA